>NZ_DATITZ010000226.1:0-13450 GCF_035467215.1 Thiocapsa sp.
CAGACCAAGGGGCGCAGCAGGAGCGAGACGAACATCCGTGCCGGTTCGCTGTGGTTGGCCGTGAAGGGGATGGTCATCAGGTCGGCGGGCGGATCGAGCGCGGCCTCGAGCAACCTTGCGAACACCGCCTTGGGCACCGCCTTCTTGTCGCCCGGGATGGGCAGTCCGCCCTCGGCGACGTGGAAGGACCCCTCGGTGGTGCGCCGATCGCTCGCCGGGTTGTGCAGTACGCCTTGAGCGACGCGGTAGCTCGAGATGATGTCCGAGGTGAAGACGTTGCTGTCGACGGGGACGGAGAGCTCGCGGGCCAGTCCGTGACGGTCCAGGATGAAGGATTGGAAGGGCAGGGTCGGGATTCGATCCAGCTCCAGATCCTCGAAATAGCGGCCTAGAAAATCCTGGATCCGACGATCCACCGGGCAGTGATACGACGACAGGAGCCGGTTCTTCTCGCGATAGCTCAACAGCAGATCATGGGCGATCTCGATGAAGCCCTCCGTCGCCGCCGTGCCGCATGAGGGTTGACCCGAGGAGATCAGCTTGAAGTTGATGTAGAGATGCAGCTTCTGGCGGTCGTCGGCCGAGAGCGGTGCATGGGGCCCGTCGGGCAGATCGGCGGACGCGCCGGTGTGGAGACCAAGCTCGCGAATGGGATCGATCATGTCGGTGACCTGCAGTGTTGGGCTGGGCGGCCGCGGGGCACGGCGCTCGTTGTCGGAAAACGCGTACGAGGTGGAGCTCTGCGGTAGAGTTAAGCACAAACGGCGCCACGTGGGGCGCTCCTCGTCCGATGGCGTTCGCATGCTCGGGGCGTCGGCTTCAAGATTAGTCCCCGTCGATGCCGCAGGGCTGAAGTCCGACCTCGGGCGATCGGCACCGAGCGGAAACCCGGACCACGACCTTCGACCGGAACGCCCGTCGCATCGATCCGGGACGAGGATCGATCACTCGCGCACCGTCCCGGTGCGCAAGCGATCGGCAAGGCACCCGAGGTCAACCGTGGCCATCCTCCGCATGACCTTAGCCGGCCTCGCGTATGGTCTCGATCGACTCGGCGCAACGGACCTCCAATGAGCCGGCTGCGGAGGAATGAGAGACACGAGACGAGCTTGCGAGACCAGCTCACGAAAACAGTGAACGAACGGCAACAGAGAACGGAGTAAAACAATGCGCGTACTCGTGACGGGCGGGGCGGGGTATATCGGCAGTCACACCTGCGTGGAGATGCTGAACGCAGGCATGGATGTCGTGGTCGTGGACAATCTGTGCAACAGCAAGGAGGAGTCGCTGCGGCGGGTGCGCGAGATCACCGGGCGAGCGCTGACCTTCGTCAAAGCGGATCTACGCGATCGCGCGGCACTCGATGCGATCTTTCGCGACGGCGCCTTCGATGCGGTTGTTCATTTCGCCGGACTCAAGGCGGTCGGGGAATCGGTCGAGATCCCGCTCGACTACTACGACAACAACCTCGGCGGGACCATCACACTCTGCGGGGCGATGTCCGCCGCCGGGGTGAAGAATCTGGTCTTCAGCTCATCGGCCACGGTCTACGGGGATCCGGCGACGGTGCCGATCCGAGAAGGGTTTCCGCTGTCGGCGACCAATCCCTACGGCCGCTCCAAGCTCTTCATCGAGGAGATCCTGCGCGATCTTCATGTCTCGGACGGGGCCTGGAACATCGCCCTGCTGCGCTATTTCAATCCCGTCGGCGCGCATCCGAGCGGGCGCATCGGCGAGGACCCCAACGGCATTCCGAACAACCTGATGCCCTATGTCGCCCAGGTCGCGATCGGCAAGCTGCCGCGACTGCGCGTCTTCGGCAATGACTATCCCACCCCGGACGGCACCGGCGTGCGCGATTACATCCATGTCGTCGACTTGGCGCGCGGGCATCTCGCGGCCTTGCATCGGCTTGCGCAGCGGCCTGGCGTCGTGGTCTACAACCTGGGCACCGGGCAAGGTTACAGCGTGTTGGATATGGTTGCGGCCTTCGAGCGGGCGAGCGGCCGGCCTGTGCCCTACGAGATCGTTGCGCGGCGGCCGGGCGATATCGCGGCCTGCTATGCCGATCCCGCCCTTGCGAAGGCGGAGCTGGGTTGGGAGGCAGAGCTCGGGATCGACGAGATGGTGCGCGACACCTGGCGCTGGCAGTCGGAGAACCCGCAAGGCTTCGACGGATGACTCAACGGCCGAGGTTCGGATCGAGCGCTTCAGAGTCGCGATCGGCCGGGCGATCGGTTCACGTCGGAAGCCTTAAACAGAGGCGGGCGCCGCCGAGCGTCGATCCCTCGACGCCGAGGCGACCGCCATACGCCTCGCAGATCTCGCGGGCCATGGCGAGACCGATCCCGTGTCCGGGGACGGCCTCGTCCGCGCGGGCCCCGCGCCCGAGCAAGCGCGCGGCATCCTGCGGCGGAATGCCTGGCCCGTCGTCCTCGATCGCGATGATCAGCGTCCCCTTCTCGACGCTGCAGAGGATGCGCACCTGGCTTCGGCACCATTTGAAGGCGTTGTCGAGGAGGTTGCCGAGCATCTCCATGAGGTCCCCCTCCACGCCGTTGAGCTGGATCTCTTCCGGGATCGCCAGCGAGACGGCGACGCCTTTGTCGCGGTAGACCTTGCTCAGCGAGTCGATCAGTCGCTCCGCGATACGCCTGATCTGCAGCGGCGGCGACAGGATCGCCGCCTGTCCGCCGCCGGTGCGGGCGCGTTGCAGTTGATGGGCGACGATGTTGTCCATCCGCGCCAGTTGTTCCTCCACGAGCAGGGTCGTCTCGTTGCCCGCCGCGAGATCGCCGATGGCGCCTCTGATGACGGCGAGCGGGGTCTTGAGGCTGTGCGCAAGGTCGCCGAGCGCGTTGTCCAGGCGCCTTTGGCGTGCCTGCTCGTGGGCGAGGAGTCCGTTGAGGTTGTCCGTCAGGGCGCGGATCTCGCTCGGATAGTTGCCCAGGATCTTGGCCTGATTGCCTGACTCGATCGCAGCCACCTCGGTGCTCACGCGTCGCAGCGGCGCGAGCCCCCAAGCGAGGATCAAGACCAGCGCCGTCAACATGAGCAGGGCCATCGCACCGAGCCAGACGGCGAGGCTGCCGCGAAAGCGCCCGACCTCCTCGTTGAAGGCGGCCATGTCCTCGGCGACCGTGAACACATAGTGGCGTGGCAGCTCTCCGGTTTCCCAGGACACCCCGAAGCCCTCCACCAGATAGTCCGCGCCATCGTCGCTCCGTCTGACCTCGAGCCGGCGCTGCCCCGGCACGAGGTCCATCGGGCTCGGCTCGGGGATTCCCATCGCGGACTCGGATTCCCAAACCAGCCGGTTGGACATGTCGAAGACGCGCGCGTACAGGCCTGATCCAGGTAGGCTGAAACGGGCCTCGGCGAGAGCATCGGGGAAGACCAGGCCGTCGTTCTCGGCCTCCGCTGCGGCCATGAGCAGGAAGATCTGCGCAAGCAGACGCTCCTCGCGCGAGGATTCCGCGGTGTCGCGGAAGGCCCGTTCCAGGGCGAGGCTGGTGAGCAGAATGAAGACCGCAAGCACCGCGGCCGCGGAGGCGACGACGCGCGCACGCAGTGACATCAGGCGGAACCCGGGTGCGCGTCCTCGCTTGCGAGTGCCAGGCGGTAACCGCGACCGCGCAAGGTCTCGATCGGTGCGAGCGAGCCGTCGGGGTCGAGCTTGCGTCGCAGTCGGCCCAAGAGGACCTCGATGACGTTGCTGTCGCGATCCTCGTCATGCGGATAGAGCCGGTCCGCCAAGGCTTGCTTGGAGAGTACGCCGCCGCGCGCGCTCGCCAGTTGCTCCAAGAGCCGGTATTCGTACGCGGTCAGCTCGGTCTGGCGCTCGTGGATCCAGACCGACTGGGCGACCAGATCCATGCGCAAGAGTCCGATGCGCAGCTCCCGAGACGCCGCTCCGTTGGCTCGGCGGATCAGGGCGCGCAGTCGGGCCAACAGCTCCTCCGCCTGAAAAGGTTTGGCGAGATAGTCGTCGGCCCCGGCCTCGAGACCTTCCACCTTGTCCTGCCAGCGGTCGCGCGCGGTGAGGATGAGGATCGGCAAGAGGCTGTCGGCGGCGCGCAGGTTGCGGATGATCTCCAGCCCGCTCATCCCGGGCAGACCGAGATCGATCACCGCGGCATCGAAGGGGTATTCGGTCGCCAGGTACAAACCTTCGCGACCCTCGCCGGTGCCCTCCGCAATGGCGCCCTCGCGACCGAGACGCTCGATGATTTGGCGACGTAGCTCCGCCTCGTCCTCGATCACCAAGACATGCATAGGCTCCTCCCGTCAGCGGCCCGAGACGAAGACGTATTTCACCTCGCCCGACGGGGTCAGAACCTTGACCTGATAACCGCCGTCCGAGGGTTTGACGGAGAGGACACGCCCGCCGCCGGTTTGGCGCCGCGCCGCCTCTTCAGCTTGCCCCGGGCTCATCTGCCCTTGGCGCGAGTCGTCTTTGCGGGCCCACGCTCCCGCGCTCATCGCAACGCTGACGAAGAGGAGCAAAACGGCGAGGGCGAGTCTGGTGGGGCGCATGTTGGTCAGGGCTCCGGGATCCGTTCCAGGTGAGTCTCAATCTAGCACAGACGGCGTATCGGGCCGAAGGCATCCGCATTATCGCGGGTTGCGGTAGCCCCTGTATCCGCGCTCGGGCGGATTCAGGATGATCGAGCGGGTAGGAACATAACCGCGAATGGCGTGACCGCCGTATTCCGGGGCCGTGATGGTCGTGGTGCCGCGCTCGGGGCGATAACGGCGGGGGTAGGGGTCGCAAGGACGGCCGCGATCGCAGCGCCATTCCCGACCGTCGCGTCCCTCCCACATGGGGGGCTCCCGCGCCTGCGAGGTCGCAGGCGCGAGGGCAAAGGTCGCGATACCGACAGCGGATAGGATCAACAGCGTCCGGCTGATGTTCATGGATCATCTCCAGCGAAGCGACGGGGAAACGGATACCCCGTCATCACCCCAATCATAGAGCCTCCACGCTGAACCGCACCTGAACCGCAGTGCTGTCGATACCTCTGGTCGGCTTAGCAACCGTTCAATAACAAGTGATCCATCTTAGCCCCTCTCCCCTCGCGGGAGAGGGGTTGGGGAGAGGGGGAGAATGAACCGGAATGGCTCAGTTGTTTCTGAATCGTTACTTAATGCCCCTTAAGCCGCCTGCGCATGGCGTGCAGGGTCGGCTCGGTGTAGCCGTTCGGCGCCTCGCGACCCTTGAAGATCAAGTCCGAGGCGGCTTCGAAGGCGATGCCGTCGAACCCGGGTGCCATCGGGCGATAGACGGGATCATCGGCGTTCTGTGCATCGACCACGGCGGCCATTCGTTTGAGGGTCTCCGTGACTTGCTCGCGCGAAACGACGCCGTGATGCAGCCAGTTGGCGACATGCTGGCTCGAGATCCGCAGGGTCGCGCGGTCTTCCATCAGGCCGACGTTGGCGATGTCCGGCACCTTCGAGCAGCCGACACCCTGATCGACCCAGCGCACCACGTAGCCGAGGATGCCCTGACAGTTGTTGTCGAGCTCCTGCTGAATCTCCTCCGCACTCCAGGCGCAGCTCGGGTCGAGCGGGATTTGCAGGATGGTGTCCAGGCTGGCCCGTGGCCCGCCGGCGGCCAGCTGCGCTTGGACGGCGGCGACATCCACCTGGTGGTAGTGCATGGCATGCAGGGTCGCGGCGGTCGGGGAGGGGACCCAGGCGCAGTTGGCGCCGGCCTTGGGATGACCCGCCTTGGTCGCGACCATGGCGCGCATCTCGTCGGGCATGGTCCACATGCCCTTGCCGATCTGGGCGTGGCCGCGCAGGCCGCAGGCCAGGCCGACATCGACGTTCCAGTTCTCGTAGGCCAGCAGCCAAGGCGCGCCCTTCATGTCGCCTTTGCGCAGCACGGCGCCGGCCTCCATGTCGGTGTGGATCTCGTCGCCCGTGCGGTCCAGGAACCCTGTGTTGATGAAGATGACCCGCTCGGAGGCCACCCGGATGCACTCCTTGAGGTTCAGGGTCGTGCGGCGCTCCTCGTCCATGATGCCGATCTTGATGGTGTTGCGGGCGAGACCCAGCGCATCCTCCACGCCGGCAAAGATGTCGACCGCGAGTTGAACCTCCTCGGGTCCGTGCATCTTCGGCTTGACGATGTAGACGCTGCCGGCGCGCGAGTTGCGATGTGCCCCGAAGGTGGGATGGATGTCGTGCAGCGCGCAGGCGACAGTGACCAGCGCATCGAGCATGCCTTCCGGGATCTCGTTGCCGTCGGCATCCAGGACGGCATCCGTCGTCATGAGATGACCGACGTTGCGCACCAGCATCAGAGAACGCCCGGGCAGGGTGAGCGTGCCGCCGAGCGGGGTGCGGTAGGTCCGGTCCTCGTCCAGGGCGCGATCGACGGGCTTGCCTCCCTTCTGGAAACGGGCGGTGAGGTCGCCCTTCATGAGTCCCAACCAGTTGCGATAGACCCCGACCTTGTCCTCGGTATCGACCGCGGCGACCGAGTCCTCGCAGTCCTGGATACTGGTCACGGCCGACTCGAGCAGAAGGTCGGCGACACCGGCCGGGCTGGCTTGCCCGACCAGGTGCTCGCGATCGATGCGAATCTCGATGTGCAGCCCGTGGTTGGTCAGGAGGATGCCCGAGGGACATTCCGGTGTGCCGAGGTAGCCGACAAACTGGCCGGGCTCGATCAGCATGGTCTGGCTGTTGTCCGGCAGACAGACGACCAGCTTGCCGTCCTCGACCCGATAGCCGCAGGATTCGCCGTGCGAGCCTCGGTTGAGCGGAGCGGCCTCGTCGAGGAAGGCGGCAGCGCGGGCGATGACCTCGGCGCCGCGTTTGGGGTTGTAGGTCTTGCCGCGCTCCAGGCCATCGGTGTCCGGGATGACGTCGGTGCCATAGAGCGCGTCGTAGAGGCTGCCCCAGCGGGCGTTCGCCGCGTTGAGAGCATAACGGGCATTGCTGACCGGCACGACCAGCTGCGGACCGGCGATCTCGGCGATCTCGGGATCGACGTCGGAGGTGGTCACCCCGAAGGCTGGACCTTCGGGCACCAGATAACCGATATCCGAGAGGAATGCGCGGTAGGCGCCCGAGTCGACCGGTTGTCCGCGACGCTCCAAGTGCCAGGCATCGATGCGCGCCTGAAGCGCATCGCGCTTGGCCAGCAGCGCCCGGTTTCTCGGGGTAAGCTCGCCGATCATCTCGGCGAAGGCACCCCAGACCTTGGCGGCGTCCAGTCCGGTGCCCGGAAGCACCTCGGTCGCGACCAGTTCGTATAAGGGCTTGGCGACCTTCAGGCCGGCTATATCTACGCGTTCCATCATCTTGTTCGGCATCGTCGTGGTCTCCATCCCGCGTTTCGCGAGGACCGTCTCAGTGGGTTTATCGGCGTGAAGTCTGTGGACCAGACCTTGTAAGATGAAGCCGTGATGCGGACGCGGCAAGTTTATCCTGATGACTTTTGTCAAGTGATAGGATTCGTTCCGGCAATGCTCGACATGGTCGGCTCCGGACCGAGAGGCTGTCGTCCATCTGGATCGACTCATGCCGATCTCGTTGACCGATGCGGGCAGGCCCCGAGCGGACGACCCTTGTCCTGCATGCGCAGCCCCGAACCCTTTCTTCCCGGTTCTCGAAACCGATGACGGATAAGCTCACCCCGGCCCAGCGCTCGCGCCTCATGGCTCGGGTCGTCGGCAAGGACACCAAACCCGAGTGGATCCTGCGCTCCGCGCTGCATCGCCTCGGCTTTCGCTATCGGCTCGGCGGAGGCGGACTGCCGGGCCGTCCGGACCTGATCTTGCCCAAATATCGCGCCGTGGTCTTCGTTCACGGCTGCTTCTGGCATCACCATGCCGACTGCAAGCGCGCGACCGTTCCGCGGACCAACGCCGCCTTCTGGAAGGAGAAGCTCGACCGCAACATCGCACGCGACCGAGAGGTCACGTCCGCGCTCGATGCCGCGGGCTGGAAGGTCATCGTGGCCTGGGAGTGCGAGCTGTATCTCGATCCCGTCGCGGTCGCGTCTCGCGTGGTGTCCGCATTGACCGAGGGCGCTGCCGTGCCGGAGGATGGCGGCTGCGATGTCGGGACACTCGATCCCCGTCGGTTGCTGCGGATCGCCGAAGAGAAGCGACGCTATCGAATCGGCCCGAAAAAACTCGAAGACGATGTGGATCAAGACGGGTGAATAGATGAGCCAAGCGACGACCTGCTTTACCCTGGTCGATCTCTTCTCCGGAGCCGGCGGGATGAGCTTCGGCTTCCACCGGCACCCGCGCTTTGGTGTCGTTGCGGCGGCCGATGCCGAGCTGGGCAAACCCAGCAGCGGGGGAGGGGCGCTTCAGTGCAATGCCACCTACGCGCGGAACATCGGCGTCACGCCCGTCGCCATCGATCTCTCCACCGTCGCTGCGGACGACCTTCCCGAGCGCCTGGGGCTCGATGCGTCGACCCGGATCCATGTCCTGTCGGCCTGTGCGCCCTGCACCGGATTCAGCCGCGCCAATCCGAGCAACCACCTGAGCGACGACCTGCGCAACAGCCTGGTTCGTTGCTGTGCAGAGTTCGCCGCCGTCCTCGACGTGGACATCCTGGTGATGGAAAACGCCCGCGAGCTGATTCGGGGTCACTTCTCCCACCACTATCAGGGTCTCTGCCGGGATCTCGTCGAGCTCGGCTATGAGGTCTCCGGCGCGACCCACCTGCTCAGCCGTTTCGGTCTTCCCCAAATCAGGGAGCGCGCCATCGTCATCGCGGTCAAGCGCCCGCTCGCCCTGCGGACGCTCGATGATCTCTGGGACGGCTGGCGCGTGCGCGACGAGGCGTTGACGGTCCGGCGCGCCTTCGCGGCGATCGATCCCCGGTCGAGCGGGGTCCAGACCTATCCCGGCTTCGCCTCCCCGGAGGTGATCCGCCGCCTGCGGGCCACGCCGCGCGACGGCGGCTCATGGATGGACCTTCTGTCCCGACCGGATCGCGATCAGCTTCTGACTCCCGCCATGCAGCGCATCGCGCGGGAGCGTCGGTTTGGCTCCTATCCCGACGTCTACGGCAGGATGGCCTGGGGTAAGCCCGCGCCGACCATCAAACGCGAATGCGCACACTTCGGCAACGGCCGCTATGCCCATCCGGAGGAGGACCGCCTCTGCTCGGTTCGAGAGATGGCCATGCTGCAAGGCTTCCCGAACGATTTCGTCTTCGCCGACGCGGCCCTCTCGAACCTCTATCGGCATATCGGCGACGCCGTACCGCCGCTGATCTCTCATCAGATCGCGCATCTCTGTGACTGGATCTTGACGGGGCGGCGGCCGGCGGTTATGGAGACGTTTTTGCCTGGAACTCACTTGGCCGCCGAGGATGTGATCCGAGAGGGTCGGTCGATTCAAGCGGATCGTCCGCATGGCATCGCTTGCGCGAGCGGCTTCTGAAGGAGGTGCGCTTATCGAGGAGCTGATCGACGGGCCAGGTCCAATTTGCCCTCGGCAGGATCGACGCGCCGCGGCTCGAAGAAGTTCTGCAAGTGCTGCGAGAGCCCTGTGGGTTTTCCGTTACCCGGAGTCGTCAGCGACGTGGCCAGCGATGACGGCAGGCGGGGCCGCCGGCTCGTCTGATGTACCATCGAGGGGATTTCGCCGGAACCTGACGACGGATCGGGGGATCCGGGTAAGGATCCCAGTTCAACGGCGAACCTTCCACACGACGAGGCCCGGCACTGTTGACTTCAGAACCTTCGGGCTACCTTTGCGGTAGACTGCGCGCAGTCTAGTACACATTATGCATAGAAGAGGAACACTCAAACTTGGCGGCAAGAATCACACCTAGATTGATTGAGCTTACCTACGAGGCAGTCTTAAAATCTTACTGGCGCCGTCATGCATTAAGGAAATTTCTCCTCGCATCACATGTCAAAGAGAGCTTTCTTGCGACGTGGTCAAGCGATGAATCGAAGCGTGATTTACTTGATCGCCTTTTTCCCAAACTACAGGCTACGGAAAAGGGACAAGCCTTAATCTTTCAAATGGCAAGAAGCTTGTCTGAGCAAGCGACATTCCCAGACCTGAGAAACTGGGAAGACTCTGAGCAAAAGATTCAGGAAGCCTACAAGGCGGTCCAGGAGCTGAAGGACTATCTAAGAACACAGGATGAAGAAGTTAGGAGTGAAAAAGAAAGACAAGAAGCGCAACAGCGCGCTCGTGAGCAACGCGAAAGGATTCAAAGATCGCTGACTGATAAGGGCAAATTGCAGCAGCGGCTGGACGCTATGCATTCTAAAGTGGGCACTCAAGAAGGCGGGTATGAGTTCGAGGAATGGTTCTACAATCTTCTCGATTTTTGCGAAATCACGAATCGAAAGCCTTATAAGAGTGGCGGGCGGCAAATTGATGGCTCACTGACATATGAGGGAACAACATATCTTGTTGAACTTAAATTCACAAAAGAACAATCCGGCGCTCCAGACATCGATTCGCTAAAAGCCAAAGTGAATAAGATGGCCGACAATACAATGGGCGTAATGGTTTCGATCGCCGGCTACAGCCGCACTGCCGTCGCGGATGCTTCTGGTAGCAAAACACCGCTGATAATTTTGGATGCCGGTCACCTATATTTGTTTCTGTCAGGCGCGATGGCATTTGGGGAAATCATTTCTAGGGTGAGGCGTCATGCCTCGCAAACTGGCGAAGCATATTTGCCGACCAGCAAGTTTAATGGATAACGATTGCGTAAGAACATTGTTCGTCGGGCACGGTAAATGCGCGCCGGGGATGCTTGGCCCGTTGCGCCGAGAAGCCTCCAATGCTTGAACACATTGCCTCTATCCTCAGCGCAGTAGCATGGCCGGCGGCCGTCGTTTTGGTAGCGCTCCTGTTCCGCCAAGAAGTTCGGAAGATTATTTCAGGCTTCGGTCAAGATCGTCGAAACGTCCGCCTTAAGTACGGCAACTTTGAACTCGAAGCGAAGTACGTTGAACAGATCGAACAGCACCTAAAAATGATCGCCCAGGAACCCGATCCGCGCAAACGGCAAGAACTTGCTACGGTGAAGTCGGCGTTGTCTTTGTCACTCCAGGTCTTAGATCCCGAGGCTAACCGAATGCTTGTTTGGTTGGCAAACAACCAACTTTCCAACTGCACTCATGTGAACTGGCATTCTCCGCCCGAAGGATTCAAATACGAATCACTAAAGCAGCTTTCGGCGCATGGTTTAGTTCATGTGGAATCGATGTATGACGGTGACGAATTGATCGGCATACACCCTATCGTGAAAGAGTTCATCGCCAGCCGAGAAAATGGTGAAAAAGCATAACAAGCGGCTCGGCCCGACCCCTCGTTGCCGCGCCGTCGCTTCGCTTCCGGCGCTGCAACGAGCGGCGGGCCAGCCTTAACGTTATACGAGTAAGGAGCAAGACATGGCAGGTTGGCTCAAGAAGCTCTTTTCAGCAAATCAAGAATCACGCGAGCAACACGCCAAACCCCCTCGACCGTCAGGCAGAGCGTCAAACCTGCGCAAAAATGAACTGAGCGCAAGCGAAGCAGATAAGTTTCTTGCCTCGATTCGCCCCCTGGGCCGGCCAGATCATCCGATTCTGAGCAAAGACTACTCTACGAGTTCACGTGTTCCTTGTACGGACCTAATTCCGTTTCTATCAGAGAGATTACTTTGTGGTGACGTCCGCAGTGTTAAGAGCATTATGCGGGCCGTAATAGAGGGAAATCCAGGCATCGGTATTGGGCCAGACTGGATCGACGAAAGCATTGACAAAATTGTTGTCGCACCTTTTGAGAACTACGTGTCGTTTGGCACCCAAGCCGCTTATTCCGAACTAAGAGCGCTATTTATCGTTGCCGCGAAGGCCGGTGGCGGACGGGAATTTCTGATATCAGAGAGTATTCCGCGCTACATGGCTTGGGTTTTGTTCCCCCACCAACCAGAGTGGTCCACCGATACCGAATTGCTGGCGAAAAAGGCAAACGCGTGGATCAGGAAGATGGCAAAGGAAACGCCATTTTGGGAAGATTACGGGAGGCTCAGGGCACCCAAAGTGCAGACGGTCTGCATATCGGAATCACTCCGTGCCACTATCGTTAGTCTTAGTCCAGCCGGTCGCCTCCAATTAATCTACGCAATTACGAAAGGTGGTGGATCGCTACCGGAGTTAACCAATTACGATATTCGGAGCTTCGGTATCAATGTCGCGGCAACATCCAACGAGCTTATCAAATCAGGGCTCATGATTTCCTCAGCCGCACCTGAGGTTATTGAGTCGGCATTTACAAAACAAGAAATCCTGGGACTCTGCGAAGCTTACGGAGCTAGTTTTAAGAAATCGTGGACAAAATCAAAGCTGGTTGACGCACTGCAATCTTTGGGTTCGGAACCGCTACAGCGCATTTCCCTCGATAACAGTCTCGCCGCTCCAAATTACACAACATATCCGGAGCTAGCGAACATCTTACAGGTTGCTGATACACACGAAGCAGGGTTCAAACTTCTGTGCTTTTCGTGACAAGCGCGGCAACCGGGGACAGACCACGGTTTTCTGCTATCATCACTCCATCTCTGTCCTGAGACAAAACAGCAGATCGCTATGCCCCGACACGCCCGCATCGTCGCCGCCGGCTTACCCATGCACGTCATTCTACGGGGCATCGATCGGACCGCGATCTTCTTCGCCGAGGGTGATTATCGGGTGTTCTCGGAGATCCTGGCCGCGCTCGCGGAAAGCGAGTCGGTTCGTGTCCACGCCTACGTCTTGATGACCAACCATGTGCATCTGCTGATGACGCCTGCCACCGACCGTGGACCCGCTCGGCTGATGAAGGGGCTTGGCCAACGGTACGTGCAGCACATCAACCGCACCTACCGTCGAACCGGGACGCTCTTCGAAGGACGCTTCCGCTCGGCGGTCATCGAGACCGACGGCTACCTTCTCGCCTGTCAGCGCTACATCGAGCTGAATCCGGTGCGCGCACGTATGGTTCGGACTCCGGAGGACTACCCGTGGTCGAGCTATCGCTGCAACGCGCTGGGAGTTGCCGATCCCGTGATCGCTCCGCACCCGCTCTATCTGGACCTTGCCGACGCAGACGAGGCGCGACGCTCCCGGTACCGCGGACTCTTCGCCGACGCGATCCCGCAGGACATGCTGACAGCCCTTCGCGACGCGACAAACGGTGGCTTCGTCTTGGGCAGTCAACGCTTTCAAAAACAGATTGCGACGATGGTTGGTCGGCGCACGTGGCCCGGCACGTCAGGCCGACCGAGGAAGGAGTCGGCCAACGGCGAGCAGCTCGGCCTACCGATATAGCCCCGAAACCGTGGTCTGTGATGCGCCAGGACAAACTGGCAAGAGGTAGTCGATGAAAGTTCGATACGAAATAGAAATGGCGATTCGTTTCGGCCCCGAGTCATGGGGGATATGCCGTGAGGCGTAGCTCCAAGCGTTGACAGGGGAAAC
>NZ_DATITZ010000227.1:0-7026 GCF_035467215.1 Thiocapsa sp.
GTTTCCCCTGTCAACGCTTGGAGCTACGCCTCACGGCATATCCCCCATGACTCGGGGCCGAAACGAATCGCCATTTCTATTTCGTATCGAACTTTCATCGACTACCTCTTGCCAGTTTGTCCTGGCGCATCACAGACCACGCTTTCTCGCTTCCCTTCTTTCGATTAAATGCACTTCATCCCTGCCTATTTGTTTTCTCTGCCCAACGCTGCCTATCCGCCGCACCGCTTCCAGGCGTCGGCGGATGGACCTATTATGCCGCTATACCTTCAAGAGCCACACGACGAACGTCAGTACGTTGACTTGCGTGCTCGAAGGTGATGGCGCAGACGTTGCCTTTGCTGTCGACATCCAGCGTAGTGTTTTCGTCCAAATCCTTAGATTCAGCGATGCCGCTGTCTCGAAACTCAATATAGAGCGTGTCTGTATCGTCGAAATACTTCACTTTCATGGTTTGTATCCACGGTCGAAAAATGCATTATGAACAGTCACGTTGTCAGGTAGAAGGACTACTCTCAGGTATCTTGAATCATGTTCGTCTATTCGCGCCCATCGGCGAATCCTGCCATCTGCTTGGACGTATTCTCGCTCCGGAGTTTCGATGACGCGCTGAATCCACTCGTCTTTTATTATCGAGCGGTCCGGCCGACTTCGGACTGACTGGAAGTACTTTGTACATTTCACCGTGCGCCATCCTTCTCGGCATACCTGAATTATCGCGCGAGATAAGGGGTCACCATTTAGCCGACCCCGCCCCTTTTGCTCTCGCCCAATTACGGGGACAGTTTACCTAATTCCGTTCCAGCAGTTCCAAAGATGTCCTTGGCGTGAGACCTGTCGGAAGCCAAGGCTCACAAGCGAAGCTTACTCGACCCAACCTTATTCATTAGGCGACCTTCTGCAACAGATTCGCGAAATCCTTTCCAGACGTCGCCCGAGGAAGCGGCTTATTATCGCACCTGTAGAGTTCAATCATTTCCTCCACAATTTGGCAAAGCTCCTCGAAGACAGCCTTCTCGTCGTCGCCGTGGCAGCCTCCGAGCATTAAACCGGGGCAGCTTCCCACATAACAGCCATCTTCCTCGGACCATTCAACGATCTTTGCGTATCTGGCACTGTCTCTCATTTCACGAATTTTTGGAGGCACCGAAGTTCACCGTGGTTATTCATCGCCGACGTGTTCTGAGTTTCATTCAGCGCCGGTCAAGATTAGCCTAAGGATGCCTCAAGTCAACATTCCGCGTAATGGTCTCGATCAGAGGCTCTGCTGAAGTGTGTGCAGCGCGGTTCTCGGGACCGTCGGGTTGGACTCGATGCTCGTGCCTGTCAGGGCGGCGGAAGAGGACGACTGCAAGTCGTCGATCCCAGGGGGGCTGCGCTCGATGGGGCGTGGCGGGGGTGGACCGGGGTGTCGCCGAGGTTGGCTCCGGCCGTTTCGGGAGGTCGCCGGGGTTGCGTGGCCTGTCTCGCGATCCGGCCGACGGTTGCCGGGCGGCTCGGCGCCAATCAATCGTGGGACACGCGTCGACGGGCAGACCAAGGGTCAGAGGAGTGTGCGCAAGGCGCTCCGCAGCAGCGGCAGCAGCGCCGCCTTGTCGAGATCAGGGTGGCTGATGGCGCGACCCGACAGCCCGTCGAAGAGTGCCATGATGACCTCGATCGACGCGTCGGCATCACCGAGCTCCATCCCGCGAGCTTGCCGGGCGGCACGATGCAGGGCGCAGAGTCGCTCGCGCTTGGCGGCATCGGCGGCGCGCACGATCTCGGCGACGGCCGGATTGCGGGCGGCCTCGGCGAGGATCTCCATCTCCAGCGCGGCCTTGTTCAGGTCGGTCTTCTCGTTCAGACCGACCTCGACCCGGTCGATCATGGCCTGGAAGAGGTCGTCCTCGCTCTCGAATTGAAGGACCATCTCGAGCGAGCAGTCCAGCTTGCGCTCCACGAGGGCGCCAATGATCGCCTCCTTGCTCTTGAAGAAGTGATAGATGTGGCCCGCACTCATGCCGGCCGCCTTCGAGATCTTCGCGATGCTGGTCCCGTGAAACCCTTCGCGCACGAAACACGCGGCCGCGGCGTCGAGGATCTGTTGGCGCCTCGCCTGACCGCGGTTGGGTTCCTGCTCTTGATTCGGCCCTTGCATTCTTCCTCCTCCGCTGCCTGTTCGCGCCGTTGCGCGGGCGCTCTTTGATAACGGCGCCGCAACGGCCCGAGCCGCGCGCGCCACTTTACACCTTGACCTCGTCGACTCGCGGGTCTAAAGTTCGGTCACAGACTAGAATGAACGTTCACTCTACACGAGTCAACGCCCGACTTCGACAACGCGCTTCGAGGTATCTCATGGGATCCACCCGCCGTCAGATCGGCATCGCCCTCGCTATGCGGATCGGCATCGCACTGCTCCTCGCCGGATGCGATCAGACGCCTGCCGGCAGCGCCACGTCCGCGGCACCTCCGCCGCCCGAGGTCGGTACGGTCACGATCGTCGCCCGCCCGACCACGCTGACGACCGAGCTTCCCGGCCGCACCGTACCTTATCGGATCGCCGAGGTGCGACCGCGCGTCAGCGGCCTTATCCAAGAAAGGCTCTTTACCGAAGGTGGGGAGATCAGCGCGGGCCAGGTCCTCTATCAGATCGACCCGGCCGTCTACCAGGCGGCCTATGACAGCGCCGAGGCCGCGCTGGCACGCTCGCAGGCGACCTTGGATCGGGCGCGACTGAAGGCCGATCGCTATGCGCTCCTCGCCAAGTCCAAGGCGGTGAGTCAGGAGGACAACGACGACACCCAGGCGGCCCTGAAGGAGGCCGTGGCCAGTGTCGCCGTTGATCAGGCCGCCTTGGAGCGTGCACAGATCGATCTGGCCTATAGCCGGGTCGAGTCGCCGATCGCCGGGCGGATCGGCCGCTCCACCGTCACCCAAGGTGCCTTGGTGACGGCCAACCAGGCCGAGGAGCTTGCGACCGTGCAGCAGATCGATCCCATTTACGTCGACCTCACCCAATCCAGCACCCAGCTGCTCAAGCTGCGGCGCGCCTTGGCCGACGGTCGCCTGGAGACGCCGGACGGCGAGCAGGCGAAGGTGACGCTCATCCTGGAGGACGGCAGGGTCCATCCGCATGCGGGGCGCCTGGAATCCTCCGAGGTCACGGTCGACCAGGGGACCGGAACGGTCACGTTGCGCGCGACCGTCCCGAACCCGGACGAGGAGCTGCTGCCGGGGATGTTCGTGCGTGCGCAGGTTGAAGAAGGGGTTCGCGAAGATGCCATCCTGGTCCCGCAGCAAGGTGTTCAGCACGACCGCCGAGGCAACCCGATCGCCCTGGTCGTGAACGACGAGGGCACGGTGGAGGAGCGCAAGATCGAAGCCGAACGCACCATCGGCGACCACTGGCTCGTCGAGGCCGGTCTTCAAGCCGGCGATCGCGTCATCGTCGAAGGCAGCCAGAAGGCGCGGCCGGGAACGCAGGTTCGCGTCATGGACGTCAGCGATCAGCCCGGTTTTGCGGCGGTGAAGTGAGCTTTCGGCATGATTCGGGCGACTAAAGTCGCCCCTACATGCTGACGGCCGACAGCCCGCCGCTACCCACATTCCCGAACCAAGGACTCCAACCCCATGGCCCGTTTCTTCATCGATCGACCCGTCTTCGCATGGGTCATCGCGATCGTCATCATGCTCGCCGGGGTGCTGTCGATTCTGACCCTCCCGGTCGCTCAGTATCCGAGCATCGCGCCGCCGGCGATCTCCGTCACCGCCAACTATCCGGGTGCCTCGGCCCAGACGCTGCAGGACTCGGTGACGCAGGTCATCGAGCAGCAGATGAACGGGCTCGACGGGCTGCGCTACATGTCCTCGACGAGCGAGTCGACCGGGATCGCGACGGTCACCCTGACCTTCGAGAACGGCACGAATCCCGACGTCGCCCAGATGCAGGTCCAGAACAAGCTGCAGACGGCCACGGCGCTCTTGCCCGCGCAGGTGACCCAGCAGGGGTTGCAGGTGGCCAAATCGGTGCGCAACTTCATGATGGTCGTCGCCTTCGTCTCGCGCGACGGGCGGCTCGAAAGCGCGGACATGAGCGACTACATGGCCAGCCTGGTCAAGGATCCGCTCAGCCGCGTGCCCGGTGTCGGGGAGATCACGCTCTTCGGTGCCCAGTATGCAATGCGCATCTGGCTCGACCCGAACCGGCTCAATCAGTTCGGTCTGACGCCGACCGATGTCGCGACCGCGATCAAGGCCGAGAACGCCCAGATCTCGGCCGGTCAACTCGGCGCGGTTCCGGCCGAGCCCGGCCAGCGGCTCAACGCCACCGTGAACGTGCAGAGCCGACTCAACACGCCCGAGGCATTCGGCGCGGTCCGGGTGCGTACCTCGGCCGACGGCTCCACGGTCTATCTGCGCGATGTGGCCCGCATCGAGCTGGGCAGCGAGAGCTACAACACCGCCGCCTTCCACAAGGGCAGCCCGGCCGCCGGCATGGCGATCCGTCTGGCGACCGGGGCCAATGCGCTGGAGACCGCCGCGGCCGTCCGCGCACGGCTCGATGAGCTGGCACCCTTCTTCCCGGCCGGGGTCGAGGCGGTGTTTCCCTACGACACGACGCCCTTCGTGAAGATCTCCATCGGCGAGGTGATCAAGACCCTGATCGAGGCCGTGATCCTGGTCTTCCTGGTCATGTATCTGTTCCTGCAGAACTTCCGCGCGACACTGATCCCGACGCTCGCCGTCCCGGTGGTGCTGCTCGGAACCTTCGGCGTGCTGGCGGCCTTCGGCTATTCGATCAATACCCTGACCCTGTTCGCGATGGTGCTGGCGATCGGTCTGCTGGTGGACGACGCCATCGTGGTGGTCGAGAACGTCGAGCGCGTCATGCACGAGGAGGGTCTGCCGCCCAAGGAGGCGACACGCCGCTCCATGGATCAGATCACCGGTGCCCTGATCGGCATCGCGCTGGTGCTGTCCGCCGTCTTCGTGCCCATGGCCTTCTTCGGCGGCTCGACCAGAGTCATCTACCGGCAGTTCTCCATCACCATCGTCTCGGCCATGCTGCTGTCCGTGGTGGTCGCCCTGACCCTGAGCCCGGCCCTGGCGGCGACCCTGCTCAAGCCCGGACATCAGGGCGAGCGACGCGGCTTCTTCGGCTGGTTCAACCGCAACTTCAACCGTGGCACCGGCGGCTACATCAAGGGTGTGCAGGGCATCCTGGGACGACGCAAGCTGTTCCTCGCGGTCTATCTCATGCTCGTGATCGGCCTGGGTCTGTCCTATGCGCGCCTGCCGACCGCCTTCCTGCCGGACGAGGACCAAGGCATCCTCATCACCCAGGTGATGCTGCCCGCCGGCGCGACACGCGAGCGCACGCTTGAAGTCCTGCGCGAGGTCGAGCGCCACTTCCTCGAAGATGAGTCCGAGGCGGTCCAGGAGCTCATCACCGTGGCCGGCTTCAGCTTCGCCGGACAGGGCCAGAACATGGCGTTCGGGTTCGTGCGCATGAAGGATTGGGACGAGCGCAAACGGCCGGACCTGAAGGTGAAGGCGGTCGCCGGGCGGGCGATGCAGGCCTTCTCGCAGATCCGCGATGCGCAGGTCTTCGCCTTCGTCCCGCCGGCCGTCATCGAGCTCGGCACCGGAACGGGATGGGACGCCCAGCTTCAGGACCGCGGCGGGATCGGTCACGAGGCCCTGATGGCGGCGCGCGGGCAGTTCCTCGGGATGGCGAACGCCGACCCCGCCCTCGCCGCGGTCCGACCCAACGGACGCGAGGACGAGGCGCAGTTCAAGGTCGAGATCGACCGCACCAAGGCCGGCGCGCTCGGGCTCTCGCTCGCGGACATCAACACCGCGCTCTCCGCCGCTTGGGGTAGCGCCTATGTCGACGACTTCGTCCACGAGGGTCGGGTGAAGAAGGTCTATCTCCAGGCCGACGCGCCCTATCGGATGTTGCCCGAGGACCTGGACGACTGGCATGCCCGCAACGCCGACGGCGAGATGGTGCCCTTCTCCGCCTTCGCCAGCGGCAGTTGGGTCTTCGGCTCGCCCCGCTTGGAGCGCTACAACGGTCTGCCCTCCGCGCAGGTGATGGGTCAGGCCGCGCCAGGTGTGAGCTCGGGCGAGGCGATGGAGGCGGTCGAGGCGTTGGTGACCAAGCTCCCGCCCGGGATCGGTCTGGAATGGACCGGGCTGTCGTTCGAGGAGCGCGCCGCCGGTGCGCAGGCGCCCCTGCTCTATGCGCTCTCGGCGCTGGTGGTCTTTCTGGCGCTGGCCGCACTCTACGAGAGCTGGTCGGTGCCCTTCGCGGTCATCCTGGCGGTGCCGCTCGGGGTTCTGGGTGCCGTACTCGCCGTCACCGGACGCGGACTGCCGGCCGACATCTATTTCCAGGTCGGACTGCTCGCGACCATCGGACTCTCTGCGAAGAACGCCATCCTCATCGTGGAGTTCGCCAAGACGCTTCAGGAGCAAGGCAAGGACGCGGTCGCCGCGGCCCTGGAGGCGGCGCGGATGCGGTTGCGGCCGATCCTCATGACCTCGCTCGCCTTCGGCTTCGGCGTGGTACCACTCGCCATCAGCTCGGGGGCTGGCTCGGGGGCGCAGAACGCGATCGGTACGGGCGTGCTCGGGGGTGTCGTCGCCGGGACCTTGCTCAACATCCTGTTCGTGCCGCTCTTCTTCGTGGCGATCCGGTCGCGGTTGGATCGGCGGACGGCTCGGGAGGCATCGGGGCAGGCGATCGTAGCAGCGCCGACACCGTCACCGGCAGAGACCTGAGCAGCGCGCGGCCCGGCGTCGACGTTGACCTAAACCGCGTCCAGAGCGAGATGCTCACTTTCGCGTGAGTTCGACGTTGGGTGCATCCACGGCTCTTAGCGGAGACGCGGTTTAGAAATTTATATTTTTTAATACCTTAAACCGCGCCGGCTCCGACAATGATCGGAGCCGGCGCGGCCAAGCCAATTCAACAAACGACGCATACCGCGCCGGGCGCGGTTTAGGTTCAATGAAAATCCCGGCTGTAGGTCGCCTCCA
>NZ_DATITZ010000228.1:0-2739 GCF_035467215.1 Thiocapsa sp.
ATCGGCGGCGAGCAGGCGGTTCCCGGGCTCGGCGACGAAGGCGCGGCGGATCCGGCGGCCCTCGTCGGTACGAATCGGGATGTTCTGCAGATTCGGATCGCTGGAGGAGAGCCGGCCGGTCGCGGCCACAGCCTGATGGTAGGAGGTATGGACCCGTCCGGTGTCCGGGTTGACCATCTGCCGCAGCTTGTCGGTGTAGGTGGATTTCAGCTTCGACATGCTGCGGTGTTGCAGGATCAAATCCGGCAGCGCATGGCCGTCGGCGGCGAGCTGCTCGAGCACCGACTCCGAGGTCGAGGGTGCGCCGGTCGGTGTCTTGGCGACCACCGGCAGACCCAGCTCCTCGAAGAAGATCGCGCCGATCTGCTTGGGCGATCCCATGTTGAAGCGTCGCCCGGCCGTCTCGTAGGCCCGGATCTCGATCTCCTGGATGCGCTTGGCAAGCTCTGCACTCTGCACGGCGAGCAGATCCGGATCGATCCGCACGCCGTGGCGCTCCATCCGCGAAAGGATCGGGATCAGCGGGACCTCGATCTCCCGGTAGAGAGCCGCCATGCTCGGGATCGCTTCCAGACGGGGCCAGAGTGCGCGATGCAGGCGCAGTGTCACATCGGCGTCTTCGGCGGCGTAGTGTCCGGCCTGCTCCAGCGGGATTTGATCGAAGGTGAGCTGCTTCGCACCCTTGCCGGCGATGTGCTCGAAGTGGACGGTGTCATGGTCCAGATATTTCTTGGCGAGCGAGTCCATGTCGTGCCGGGTCGCCGTGCTGTCCAGGACGTAGCTCTCGAGCATGGTGTCGTGGGCGATGCCGCGCAGCTCGATGGCGTAACGGGCCAGGATGCTCATGTCGTACTTGAGGTTCTGGCCGACCTTGCGGCGGTCGGGATCCTCCAGCAGGGGTTTGAGCCGTTCGAGCACCTCCAGACGATCCAGTTGATCCGGTGCGCCCGGGTAGACGTGGGCGACCGGGACATAGGCGGCCGCCCCGGGCTCGACGGACACCGAGAGGCCGACCAGCTCCGCGCGCATGTAGTCGAGGTCGGTCGTTTCGGTATCGAAGGCGAACAGATCCGCGGACTCGAGCTTCGCGACCCAGGCATCGAAGGCGTCCCGGGTGAGCACCACCTCGTAGTCCTGGCTCGGCTTCGACCCCATCGCTGTCTCGGCGTCGGCAGGCTGCGAGGCGCCGGTGTCCGCGTCCTTCAGCGTGGCGAGCAGTCGGCGCGACTCCAAGCGCTCGTACCAACCGCGCAGGGTCTCGCGATCCGGCGGGGCAGGGCGCAGATCCGTCGGCTCGAGGTCGAGCGCGACGTCCCGCTTGATGGTGGTGAGCTCGCGCGACAGGGGCAATTGGTCCAGCACCGCGCGCAGATTCTCCCCGACCTTGCCCGTGATCTTCTCCGCGTTGGCGATCACGCCGTCCAGATCCCCGAAGTCCGCGATCCACTTGGCCGCGGTCTTGGGGCCGCACTTGGGCACGCCGGGGATGTTGTCGACGCTGTCGCCCATCAAGGCCAGATAGTCGACGATGCGCTCGGGCGGCACGCCGAACTTATCCTTTACACCCGCCGGATCCAGGACCGTATCCGTCATGGTGTTCACCAACGTGACATGCTCGCCGACGAGCTGCGCCATGTCCTTGTCCCCGGTCGAGACCAGTGTCGGGATGCCCTGTGCGGCGGCGCGGGTCGCGAGCGTGCCAATGACGTCGTCGGCCTCCACGTCCGGGATCACCAGCAGCGACAGACCCATCGCCCGGATCACCTCCTGCAGCGGCAGGATCAGCTCGCGCAGCTCGTCGGGCATGGCGGGCCGATTGGCCTTGTATTCGGGATAGATGTCGTCGCGAAAGGTCTTGCCGGGCGCGTCGAAGACCACGCCGATGTAGTCGGGTCGATGCTCGTCGATGAGCTTGCGCAGCATGCTGACGACACCCATCAAGGCGCCGGTCGCTTCGCCTTTCGAGTTGGTCAGTTTCGGGAGCGCGTGATAAGCGCGGAACAGATAGCCGGAGGCGTCGACCAGGATCAAAGGGTAGCGTGTTGCCATGGAGGTCTCGTCGGGGACTCGGAGCGATGAGACGAACGGTAGCACAGGCGCGCCCGTCCGGCCCTCGATCGGGTACCGGACACCGCTTGGAGATCAGCCGGCGCAGGTCTTCTCGGGAGCGGCCTTTCAGCTCGGTTCGTCGCGCCCGGGAGCGCGACGGCGAACGCGACGGGGCGGTTGACCTCGGGTCACTCCCGGCTGATGCGGACGGACAGGCCGCTGATCGCGGCGGCTTGATCGGGCGGGACTTGGGCCTCGATGTGAAGGATGGCTCCCGGCTCGAGCCGCGGCCCGCGGGCCAGGCGGAAGACGAGGCTCTCGCTTGCGGTGCCGTCTGCGAGTCCGATCCGGGCGACCACGGGCACTGGCGCGCCGGACGGAACCTGCCAGGGGGTCGGGTCGGGGATCGGAGCGACGACCTTGAGCAGGACATCGAACCGCCCGGATCCTCGATCGAAGCTCTGATGCTTGACGTTGAATGGATCCCGGCTCAGCGCGGCATCGAAACTCCAGTGAATGTCGTCGGTCTTCGAGGGTGCGGAGGCGGAGCCTCCCGAGCTCGGCGCGGATTCCATGCGTTCGACACGGCGCTCCAGTTCCTCGACACGCTGCTCCAGCGCTTGAAGACGGGACGGGTCGACCAGTGGTGCGGTCGCCGGGTCAACCTCCGGACGAGCACTCGGCTGCGCA
>NZ_DATITZ010000229.1:0-2251 GCF_035467215.1 Thiocapsa sp.
CCAAAACCCGCTCACCCTGCCGTTCGTCGACCTCGGCAGTGCGCCGCCGTCCAACGCCTATCTGACAGAAGAGGCCCTGCGTGCTCCGGAGATCTGGTACCCGTTGCGCGTGTTGGTTTGTGAGCACTGTTGGCTCGTGCAGACAGAGGATTTTGCCCAGGCCGACGCGCTCTTCGATACCGATTACGCCTACTTCAGCAGCTATTCCAGCACCTGGCTCGCCCACGCCGAGCGCTATGTCGCCGCCATGGTCGAGCGCTTCGGCCTGACCGACGCGAGCCACGTCGTCGAGATCGCCGCCAACGATGGCTATCTCCTGCAATACGTCCAGGCCCGCGGCATCCACTGCACCGGCATCGAGCCCACTACCAGCACCGCCGATGCCGCCCGCGCCAAGGGCATTGCCGTCGTCGAGGACTTCTTCGGTGTTCGCCTGGCCGAGACCCTGGTTGCACAAGGCCGCCAGGCCGATCTCACCGCGGCGAACAACGTCCTCGCCCATGTGCCCGACATCAACGATTTTGTCGGCGGCTTCGCGCGACTGCTCAAGCCCCAAGGCGTGGCGACCTTCGAGTTCCCGCACCTGCTGCGCCTGATCGATGAGACCCAGTTCGACACCATCTACCACGAGCACTTCTCCTACCTCTCGCTCATGGCGGTGGAGCGGATCTTCCAGGCCAACGGGCTGAGCGTCTTCGATGTCGAAGCGCTTCCGACCCACGGCGGTAGTCTGCGCGTCTTCGCGCAACGCGCCGACACCGGCCAACATCCGCGACACCCCCGCGTCGATGCCATCCTGCGGCGAGAGCAAGCAGCCCGACTCGACGGCCCCGAGGGGTACGCGGGCTTCCAAGCCAAGACCGACCAGGTGAAAAATCGCTTCCTAGCCTACCTGATCGACGCCAAGCAGCAGGGCCGAACCCTCGCCGCATACGGTGCCGCGGCCAAAGGCAACACCCTGCTCAACTACGCCGGCGTGCGGCCCGACCTGCTGCCTTACGTTGTCGACCGGAATCCGGCGAAGCAGGGCAAATATCTCCCCGGCAGCCGTATCCCGATCGTCGGTGAGGAGCGTCTGCTGCAGACGAAGCCCGACGCCATCATCGTGCTCCCCTGGAACTTAAGCACCGAGGTGAAGGCGCAACTGGGCTATGCTCGGGACTGGGGTGCTCGGTTCATCACCGCGGTTCCGGATCTGGTCGTCGATTAGGGACGGTTCAAAAATAAAGTGTACAGATGTGTGAACGCCATCAGCCGTAGGTTGGGCAAAGCGCAGCGTGCCCAACTGCTCCTGTGATGCCGGCGCGGGTTGGGCACGCTTCGCTTTGCCCAACCTACCGTTCATGTTGATTTTCAATCGTTCCTTAACGACTGAAACAACCAATGAGTCCGCATTGACCGACGGCACGGATGTGCCCCCCTGGCGTGAGGGCGCAATCCGTCTCCCCCTCCCCTGGCGGGAGGGGGCCGGGGGGAGGGGGCCTAAACGGCGATGACGGCACACACCACACCCGAGGGGTCGACCGCATGAATCCGACCTATGATCAAGATTACTATCAGTGGTTTAGCGATCAGGCTCGACTATTGCGCGAAGGCATGTGGGAGCGCATCGACGTGGAGAACCTGGCCGAGGAGCTGGAGGACATGGGAAAACGCGAGAAGCGGGCCTTACGCAGTCGATCCGTGGTCCTGCTTGCGCATTTACTCAAATATGCTTACCAGCCAGAGCGCCGAGGACCGAGCTGGACCGGCACGATTCGCGAGCAACGCAAGCAATTGGACGCGCTTCTGCGCGACAGTCCAAGCCTCAAGCCCCGACTGATCAGCGATCTGGAGGACAGCTACATCAGCGCCAGATTGCTGGCGGCAGGGGAAACCGGTCTGCCGGAGCAGACATTCCCCTCGAGTTGCCCCTACACCCTGGACGAACTGATCGACGAGCACTTTTGGCCCCAATCCAAGACGGCCTGACATCGCGTCGTCGATGCTGCCGATCCGCGAAGCCCCTTACGCCGCGTAGGCGCGCGGCTTCCCCGGAGATCTTGTGTGCGTCTGAACCCGACAGAAATCGCGGCGATCGAACGGGCGGCTCGCGAGACCTTCGCCCCTCGCTCGACGATCCGCCTGTTCGGCTCGCGCCCGGACGACAGCCGGCGCGGCGGAGACATCGATCTAATCGATCTACTGGTCGAGCCGCCGGCGCCGCTCTCGCCGCAGGAACTGGTCGAGCGGCGTCACCGTTTCATCGCCC
>NZ_DATITZ010000230.1:0-5647 GCF_035467215.1 Thiocapsa sp.
GGCGTTCGACTCCTGCTGCTGGAGACCGCCGAGCAGCGCGCAGAGCTGTCCGCGATCGATCCGACGCTCGCCGAGCTCAAGCGTCTGCTGGTCCTGGAGCCTGGCGAGACGGCGCTGCCCGAAGGCACGCGGTCGGTCGGCGATTGGCTCGGCGAGGCGCTGACCCCGGCCGATCATCGGCCCGTCGATCGGGTCGACAACCCCGACGCCTTGGCGACCATCGTCTACACCTCCGGCACCACCGGGCATCCCAAAGGCGTGATGCTCAGCCATCGCAACATCCTCTGGAACGCCGAGGCATCGCTCGCGCTGATCCCGGCCAGGGTGGAAGATCGCTTCCTCTCCTTCCTGCCGCTCTCGCACACCCTCGAGCGCACCGCCGGCTGCGTCCTGCCGATCATGGCCGGCTGCAGTGTCGCCTTTGCGCGGTCGATCCCCCAACTGGCCGAGGATCTGCTGCAGATCCGACCGACCGTGATGATCGCGGTCCCGCGCATCTTCGAGCGGGTCCATGCCAAGCTGCGCGAACGCCTCGACGGCGAATCCCCATTGAAACGCCGTCTCTTCGAGCAAGCCGTGAGCACGGGCTGGGCGCGCTTCGAGCACGGCCAGGGCCGAGCGAAATGGCAACCGGGCCTGCTCTCGGCTGCGCTTCTGGATGCCTTGGTCGGTGCCAAGATTCGGGCGCGTTTCGGCGGACGACTGCGGGTTGCGGTCTGCGGCGGCGCACCCCTGGCACCGGACATCGCAAAGGTCTTCATCGGCCTCGGCGTCCCGCTCGTTCAGGGCTACGGACTCACCGAGACCAGTCCCGTCATCAGCGTCAGCCCGCTCGAAGACAACATCCCGGAGAGCGTCGGCCGACCGCTGCCCGGAGTCGAATATCGGATCGGCGATCTGGACGAGCTGATCGTGCGCTCGCCCGGCGTCATGTCCGGCTACTGGAAGCAGCCGCAGGCGACCGCAGAGGTGCTCGATGCCGAGGGTTGGCTCAAGACCGGCGACCAGGTCCGCATCCAGGACGGCCATCTCTTCATCACCGGTCGCATCAAGGACATCCTGGTGCTCGCCAACGGAGAGAAGGTCGCGCCGGCCGATATCGAGCTGGCCATCACCGTCGACCCGCTCTTCGAGCAGGTCCTGGTTATCGGCGAGGGACGCCCCTTCCTGAGCGCACTCGTGGTGGTAAACCCGGATATCTACACGGAGTTGGCAAAGGCCGAAGGACTGCCGGCCGATCCCATGGCCGCCGATGCCGACGGCCGACTGGAGCCCATCCTGCAAAACAGGATCGAGAGTATGCTCACCGGCTTCCCCGGTCATGCCAAGATCCGCCGCGTGGCCTTGGCCGCCTGCCCCTGGTCCATCGAGAACGATCGCATGACCCCCACGATGAAGCTCAAACGCGCGAAGATCTTGGCCGATTATCGCGAGGCGCTCACCCGGCTCTATGTGGGGCACGAGCATTGAGACAGAGCGGGCTTTCAGGTGCGCAAGCGCGCCCAAGCCCTTGCACCTGGTGACGTCGAGGCCCTGTCCGGCGCAAAATCGGCTCACGCCGCCGAGTCGCCGTCTTTTCGTTTTGGCCGGCGACGCTAACGCGCGGTGCGGATGATCCCTTCGAGTCGATCGTCACCAGGCGTTTCCGGAATGAGGCGCATACACCCGATCATCTCCGTCGTTATCCCGACCCTCGACGAGGCCCGGGGCATCGTCGCGCTCCTGAACGAGATCGCACCCGTGCGCGCGGCCGGCGGCGAGATCCTGGTCGTCGACGGGGACAGTCCGGACGACACGGCCCGTATCGCCGCACCCCATGCGGACCGCGTTCTCACTGCGCCGCGCGGCCGCGCCGCCCAGATGAACGCCGGCGCCGCCGCGTCCCGCGGCGATCTCCTCGTCTTTCTGCACGCCGACACGCGAGCACCGATCGAAACACTGCTCCGACTTCCGGACCTGCTCGCGCGCAGCGGGCGATCCTGGGGCCGCTTCGACGTGCGGATCGAAGGTCGCCATCCACTCCTGCGGCTCGTCGCCTGGAGCATGAACCAACGCTCGCGTCTTACCGGGATCGCCACCGGAGATCAGGCGATCTTCGTGGAACGCGCCCTCTTCGAACGCGTCGGCGGTTATCCCGACATCGCCTTGATGGAAGACATCGCACTCTCGCGTCGACTCAAGCGCCGCGGACCACCGCTGTGTGTGCACGATCGCGTCGTCACCTCGGGGCGACGCTGGGAGAGCAAGGGTGTCGTGCGCACGGTCCTGCTGATGTGGTGGTTACGACTGGCCCATGCACTCGGCGCCCATCCGGACAGGCTTTCGCGCATCTACGGGCATCGCTCCCGGCCCGATTGATCCGACCCGATGGCCTCGCCGGACGCGGTTGCTTTCGACACCGGGACGCGGAATACTCCGACCCGCAATCCGTGCATTCCCTGACTAGATCCCGATGGAGGAGATGACAATGATCGACCGAAAAGTTTACATCGAAAAGATGAAGGCCAAGATGGACGAGTGGGACGCGGACATGGAGAAACTGCAGGCCAAGACCGAGAGCGCCCAAGCCGATATGAAGCTGCAATACCAGGAGCAGATGGAGCGGCTGAAGCAACAACAGGACGAAGCCCGCGAGATGCTGAGCAAGATGACCACCGCGAGCGAAGCAGCCTGGGAAGACATGCGCAAGGGCATGGAGAGCGCGTGGGAAGCCACGAGCAAGGCATTCATGGACGCCTTCTCGCGCTTCAAGTAGCCCGAGCGATCGCCTCCGGCGGCCTCGTTCATCCGACCGGCCGCAAGCAACCCCGGCGATCGTCGCGAAGCGCCAACATCCCGGAATCCCGGGACCCCGGGATCGACGACTTGCAGTCGTCCTCTTCCGCCGCCCCGACGGCCAAGGTCGGCTGACGCCGGCGAGATCCCTGTCCGAGTATCCGGGCACGGACCCTCGCGGCATCATCCTATTCAAGGTCTGGAACTACCGCCATCATGAAGACATTCGTCTGTCGGTCTTGCGGTCAGCCGGTCTTCTTCGAAAACACCCGATGCACACGCTGCGGTGCAGCCTTGGGCTTCCTCCCCGATCAGATGCGGCTCTCGGCGCTCGTCGATGCAGGAGACGGGATCTGGACGGCGGCGCCCCCGTCCCCTTCGACCCGCACCCGACCTCCCGGCTTCTTCCGCGATCAACAGCCTGAATCGCAGCACGGGTCAGCAAGACCTTTATCCCTTCGTCCTGCCTCAGCCGGCCATCGACAAGATGGCCTATGTCCACAGGACGATCCGCGCGGCAGCCAAACGGTCTTAGTCGGCGACTGCCGCCGATCACCGATCACGACGAGCACACCATGCCTACGATACCCTCTCTCTTCGGACCCCATCGATCACACTCGACCGTGCCCGTACTCGCCGGCATCACGGCGAGCCTTTTGATGTCCGCTACAATCGGAGCCGCCGTGGATCAGGAACAACGCATCGACGACAACGCCCAAGAGGCGCTCGCGGTCACCATCTACAACGCCGATCTCGCCTTGGTGAAGGACCGCCGACGCGTCACCCTGAACGCCGCGGAGAATCGGCTCGCATGGCGCAACGTCTCCCAACGCATCCGACCCGAGACCGCCCTGCTCGCCGAGACCTCGGGGACACTCTCGGTCAGCCTGCTGGAGCAGAACTTCGACTTCGATCTGCTCACCCCGGAGAGCCTGCTCCGGAAATATGTCGGGCGCACCGTGCAGGCGATCCGCACCAACGACGCGGGTGAGCAGGAGATCGAAGACGCCATCGTCCTCGCCGCGAATCCGGCGCCGGTTCTGCGCTATGCCGATCGGATCGAGACCACCATCGTCGGCCATCTCGCCTTCCCGGACGTGCCGGAGGATCTGCGTGACCAGCCCACGCTCGTTTTGCATCTGAATGCCGCGACCGGCGGCGAAGGTCTATTCGAGCTGTCCTATCTGACCGGCGGACTCGGCTGGAAGGCGGACTATGTCGCCGATCTCTCCGCCGACGGCGAGCAGATGGACATCAACGGATGGGTCACCCTGACCAACCAGAGCGGCATCGCCTATCGCGGTGCTCAGGTGCAGTTGGTGGCAGGGGAGGTCAATCAGGTCGCGCAAGACATGCCGATGCCGATGATGGAACGCGGCATGGTCATGTCGGCCGATGCGGCGATGCCCGAGGAGGAAAGCCTCGATGAGTACCATCTCTACACCCTGCCCCGCCCCACCGACATCCTGAATAACCAGACGAAGCAAGTCGCGCTGCTGAGCGCACCGCGGGTCCCGGTCACGCGCGAGCTCGTCGTGAGCGGACAGGCCTATGCCTATCAGTCCCGCACCTGGGACGGCTGGTCCAAGCTACCCGTCGCCGCCACGCTGCGTTTTGAAAACAAGGACGGCAGCCTCGGCATCCCGCTTCCGAAAGGGATCATGCGCGTCTACGCCAAGGACAGCCGAGGCAATGCCCAATTCGTCGGCGAAGACGCCCTCGACCATACCCCGAAGAACGAGAGCGTCACGCTCGAGCTCGGCGAGAGCTTCGACGTGACCGCACGGCGCCGCCAGACCGAATTCAAGGAGCTCGCCGGCACCAGCGCCTACGACTACGCCTACGAGACCGCGTTCGAGCTGGAGCTGAAGAACGCCAAAGAGACCCCGGTCACCGTCAAGGTCACGGAGCAGATCCCGGGCGACTGGACCCTGCAGAAGGAGAGTCAACCACACACCAAGGAGGCATCGAACCTCGCCTCCTGGCGGCTGGAGGTCCCCGCCGAGGGATCGACCATCCTGAGCTGGCGGGTGCAGGTCAGGTTCTGAGGTCAAAGGCGATGAGCTTCCGAAGATCGCCCATGACCGCGGTTGATTCGACCAACCACACAAGCCTCCGAGGACTCCCGACACCGCGGTGTCACGCAGGCCCTGTGGCGCCCTGCGCCACGTGACGCTATGACCTCAGCAACCGTTCGATAACAAGTGATCCATCTGAGCCCCTCTCCCCTCGCGGGAGAGGGGTTGGGGAGAGGCGGAGAATGAACCGCAATGGCTCAGTGGTTTCTGAACCGTGACTAAGCCCCTCTCCCCTCGCGGGAGAGGGGTTGGGGAGAGGGGGAGAATGAACCGCAATGGCTAAGGTGAGCGCGATGGGCACGCTTTGCTTCGCCCATCCTGCGGCCGGCTGCGCTTGCGCTTGCTATCGGCCGGGTGTGGCCTGCTGGAGCTGGTACGGCTTGTAGGTGCGGGTCACGCCCTGGACCTCCATCTCGATCAGCCGGTAGCGGTGGGTCTCGCCGGGCCGGGCGCCCGGGTCGGCGAGGAGGTACTCCGCACCCATGGGCGCGGCGACGATCGCCGGCAGCAGGTCGCCGTTGATGCGCACCCAACCGTCGGCGGCCTCGCGCTCGACGTAGAAGCCGAGCGTACCGCGCTGCTCGAGCGTGTCCCAGCGCATCACCGCCACCCCGCCGTCGCCGTCCGGGTCGAGGTAGGCGCGCAGGGCGGCCAGGATCGCCTCGCGGTCCGCACCGACGCCCAGGGCCGCGGCCGCGGCCGGATCCCAGGCCTCGAGGAAGCGGCGAAGCTGCTCGGTGCCCAGATCGGCGGCACCCAGCCCGCCGAGGAAGGCGCCCACCCCCATCTCGGAC
>NZ_DATITZ010000231.1:0-8145 GCF_035467215.1 Thiocapsa sp.
GATCCATCTTAGCCCCTCTCCCCTCGCGGGAGAGGGGTTGGGTAGAGGGGGAGAATGAGCCGGAATGGCTTGGTTGTTTCCGAACCGTTACTCAAGGGCACTCAGGCTCGATCGGATTCGGACATCTTTTACTAGGAGTGAGTCATGGTCACGGCAATCATGCTCATCAATGTCGCACGCGACAAGATCAACGACATCGCCGACGAGCTGGCCGGCATGAGCGCGATCTCCGAGGTCTTCTCGGTCAGCGGCAACTACGATCTGATCGCCATCGTGCGCGTCGTGCACAACGACGATCTCGCCGAGCTGGTCACCAACCATCTGCTCAAGATCGAGGGGATCGAGAAGACGAACACCCTGCTGGCCTTCAAGGCGTATTCGCGGCATGACCTCGAGGCGATGTTCTCCGTTTAAAACGCGCTCGGGGGGATGTGGGGTCTTGGTGGGTGGTGTTGGCGTTGTGGATCTTTGTGAGGTTGGAGCGGCGCGTTTTAAGTGATTTTTTGGGAGTTGCGGAGAGGCGATTGTAGCAGTCGAGACCCCGATCGGGTTTGCGGCGGGCCGGTCGGTTTGGTTCGGGATCGTCGCGTTGCGCTCGATCCGCCGGCCTTCAGGGCGGAGTGGGGTTACGCTTGCGCGATTTCCATTTGGGTGTACTCTAAATTCCATATCGCATTTGGAGGGTTCCCGATGACAGCGCACGCGAGTGTCTTCCATGTCCCGGTGTTTTCCGGTGTCGCCGACGCCGATGTTGCTCCCGGCGCGGGGGCGACGGTCTTCTTGCGGCTTGGGCTCCCGACCGATCGGGCGGGGCTGGTCGCGGAGAGTCGCCGTGGTTTTCCGGTGGCCGTGATCGAGCGGCTGGCCGAGGCGCTTGATCGGCCGCAGCAGACCCTGCTGCGGATCGCCAAGATTGCACCATCCACCCTGACCCGGCGTCGGCGCAGCCCGGACGGGCGCCTGTCTCCGGAGGAGAGCGATCGCGTTTACCGGATCGCGGCCGCGTTCAGCGATGCGGTGGATCTCTTCGAGGGCGACCCCTCCGCCGCGTCCGGGTGGCTCGGCGAGCCGGCGAAGGCGCTCGGCGGGACGGCGCCGATCGAGCACCTGGATACCGAGGCCGGTGCCACGCAGGTGCATGACCTCATGGGGCGTCTGGAGCACGGCGTCTACAGCTGATGCGGGTCTATCGGCTCGTCAAGGAACGATTCGCCGACAGGGCGCTGGACGGTTCGGGCGCGAAGACGTACGGCGGACGCTGGAACCGCAAGGGTCATGCGACGGTGTACAACTCCGACAGCATCGCACTGGCGGCCCTGGAGCTGCTGGTGCATCTGCATCGAAGCGATGTGCTCAATCGGTATCGTCTGGTGACCCTCGATCTTCCCGATGACGAGGTCCTGATTCTGGATGACGCCGGGCTGCCCGGTGATTGGCGAGACGATCCTGCACCTGTCTCGACCGCCGCGATCGGTACCGCCTGGTTGAGCGGCGGCCAATCGCTAGCACTCTCTGTCCCGAGTGTCCTGATCCCGCAGCAACGCAACCTTCTGCTGAATCCCGCTCATGGGGCGTGCGCCGCGGTGTTCGCGACGGCGACCCTGCAACCCTTCGATTTCGATCCGCGTCTTGTCCGTTGATCCGATTGCGATCGGCGCGATGCCGATCGGGACACGACCTCGGATGTCGGCACTATGAGCAGACCCCGTTTCATCGACCAACGCACCGCAATCCTCATCGTGGTCGCCAACATGATCGGCACGGGCGTCTTCACGACGCTCGGCCTTCAGGCGGCCGGCATCCCGGACGGCGCTGCCTTGCTCTTGCTCTGGCTGATCGGCGGTCTCATAGCGCTCTGCGGCGCACTCTCCTACGCGGAGCTGGCCGCTGCCCTGCCGCGCTCGGGCGGGGAATATCACTTCCTGTCGCGCATCTACAATCCCCTGCTCGGTCAGTTGGGTGGCTGGGTCTCGGTGACGGTCGGTTTCGCGGCGCCCGTGGCCTTGGCGGCGATGGCGATGGGGCACTATGCCGCGACCGTTGTCCCGGCGCCGCCCACGGCGATTGCGGTGACGGCCTTGGTTATGGTCACCGCCGTACATGCCTTCGACCTGGATCTGGGGCGGCGCGTGCAGATCGCCGCGACCTGGTTGAAGATCGTCGTCATCCTGCTGTTCTGCGCCGCGGGGCTCGCTCTGCCGGCGACCTCGGGCAGTCTTTCGGTGTTGCCCTCCACGACGACGTTCGAGGCGGTCTGGAGTGCGCCCTTTACCGTGTCCCTGATCTATGTCGCCTATGCCTACTCGGGCTGGAACGCCGCAGCCTATGTGGTGGACGAGGTCCAGGACCCGCGTCGCGCCGTCCCGCGCGCGCTGCTGCTCGGCACGCTGATCGTCTCGCTGCTGTATCTGCTGCTCAATCTGACCTTCCTGCGCACCGTCGAATACGACGCCTTGGTCGGTCGCGTCGAGGTCGGTGCGCTCTCCGCCGAGACCATCTTCGGCGCCGTCGGCGGGCACCTCATGAGTCTGGTGCTGACGCTTCTGTTGGTCTCGACCGTCAGCGCCATGGTACTCGCCGGACCGCGTGTCTTGGAGCGTATCGGCGAGGATCTGCCGTTCTTCCGACCGCTCAGTGTCCGTAACCGCCGCGGTGCACCGACCCGCGCGGTAATGCTGCAACAGGGTCTGGCGCTCGTGATGATCCTGACGGGCTCGTTCGAGGGCGTCTTGAGCTTTGCCGGCTTCACGCTCACACTCTTCGCGGTCTTCACCGTCGCCGGTGTCATCCGTCTGCGTCGGCGTGAGCCCGATCTCCCGCGACCCTTTCGAGTGCCCTGGTATCCGTTGCCGCCGCTGGTGTTTATCCTGGTCAGCGTGGCGAGTCTGCTGTTTCTCGCGATGGAGCGTCCGCTTCCGGTGTTGCTGGCCGTCCTTCTGCTCGGTCTGGGCTGGATGTCGGTGAGGCTCTCGGGTCGTCCCTGAGGGACGCGCCATCGCCGTCTCCGCCGTTTCGGAATCATTATGCTGACCCTCATCTGCCCCGGCCTGCTCGGCCCGATCCCGGCCGCGCCGGAGACGCTCCCGAAGGTCCCGGCCATCGATCGGCTGCTCGCGCGCGCGGATCGCATCCCGACCGGCGGCCATGATGCTGCGACGGCCCGTCTGAGTCACTTCGGCGTCTCGGCCGACCCCGGCCGCGATGCCCCGACGGCCTCGATCAGCCTCTTGGGCGAGGCATCCGATGAACGGCCGGACGGCTACTGGATGCATGCCGATCCGGTGCATCTGCGCCCGGATCGTGACCGTCTGCTGCTTTTCGCCGGTGCCGGTGTTGCGCCCGACCGGGCGGAGGCGGATGCCCTGGTCGCGCTTTTCAACAGCCATTTCGCCGCCGAGGGGCTGAGGTTGACCGCGCCGCATCCGAATCGCTGGTATCTGCGATCGGATCGGGAGCTGGACCTGCGCACGGAGCCGTTGGAGCGCGTTCTGGGCGGGCCTGTCCCCCTCGATGTCCCGAGCGGTGCGGATGCCCGGCGTTGGCGCGGCCTGATGAACGAGGTCCAGATGCTCTTCTACGGGAGCGAGGTCAACCGTCTCCGCGAGCAGGCCCGGCGTCCGGCGATCAACGGCATCTGGACCTGGGGCGGCGGTAGGCTGCCGGAGCGCTCTGGCGAACCGCCGGACGCGGTGGTCGGGGATGATCCGCTGTCCGCCGGTCTGGCGTGCTGGTGTGGCGTTGCGCATCGCACGCTCCAGGGATGGTCGCCGCAGGATTCGCTTCCCGGACGCCGCCATCTCGTGCTCTGGAACCGGCTCGGTGCGGCGCTGCTGGAGCGGAACCTCGCGGCTTGGTCGACGGCGTTGGTCGCATTGGATACGACGATCGCCGTGCTCGAAGCGCAGCTCAAAGGCGGAGGTCTCGACGAGCTCCTGCTCGACCCCTGCGAGGGCATGGCCTATCGGCTGACGCGATCGACGGCTCGTCGCTTCTGGCGTCGCGGCGGGTTGGCCGAGAGCCTGATTCAGCACTCTTGAGCGTTCGGGGTTCGGAACGGCGCAGGCCCATCCGGGCCGGTGTCGGCCTGCGCTCCCTCCCGGCGGGGCATCATGACCTACCAGGGTTCCTGGAACGGCCGCAGATCGAGCTCGAAGGTCCAGGCCGATCTTGGCTGGCGTGCCAGAAAGAACACCGACTCGGCGATATCGTCCGGATCGGCGAAGGCGCTGCCCGGAGCATCGGGCGCCATCGCGCGGGAGACCGGCATGTCGACCATCGCATCGATGATCACATAGGCGACGTGGATGCCTTCCGGGCCGAGCTTGCGGGCGAGCGATTGTGCGAGGCTGCGTTGCGCGGCCTTTGCCGAGCCGAAGGCGACGAAGTCGGCGGCGCCCTTGAGCGATGCGGTGGCGCCGATGGCGAGGATGGTGCCTTCCCCGGCCGCCCGCATGTCCGGGATCACCTGCTGTGCGGCGAGCAAAAAACCGTAGGCGTTGACCCGCCACGCACGCTCGAAGGCGTCCGGCGTGGTGGCGTCGATGTCGCCGAACTCGCGCGTCGAGGCGTTGAAGATCAGTGTTTGCGGCGGGCCGAGGTCGCGGCGGATCTCGTCGAAGACGCACGCGGCGTCGTTCGGATCGGCGGCGTCGTAGCCGTAGGCATGGGTTCCGGCAATCTCCGCGACCAGGGCATCGAGTACGTCGCGACTGCGCGCGAGCAGGGCCACGTGATAGCCGGCACGGCTGAACTGTCGGGCGAAGGCCGCGCCGTTGCCCGGCCCGGCTCCGACGATGACGCAGACTGGAACGCTCATGAGGGGACTCCGTTCAGGTCGCCATTGCGACCAGCGTAGGTTTGAGGAGGGCCAGCGCATCGGCGGTTGCAAGCGAGATGATGTAGCCGCGTTTGCCCCCGTTGATGTAGATCCGCGGCAGCGCGGCGATCCCGCTTTCGCAGTAAACCGGCATGGCGCGCCGTGTGCCGAAGGGTGACGTGCCGCCGACCTGATAGCCGGAATGCTTGTCCGCGATCGCCGGTGCGCAGGGCTGGATGCGCTTGACGCCGATCGTTCGTGCCAGCGCTTGGGTGGAGACCTGCCGGTCGCCGTGCATCAGGACGATCATGGGGTTGCCCCGCTCGTCCTCCATGATCAGGGTTTTGACGACCAGGTGCTCGTCGACACCATGCTCGCGCGCGAACTGCGCGGTTCCGCCGCCGTCGATGTAGGTATAGGGGTGGTCTTCGAAAGCCACCTTGGCGGCGCGCAGTTCGCGGATGGCTTGCGTGACGGGTGCTTTCGAGGCTTTCATGCTGAACCGCGTTCAGAGTGACGATCGGTCTCTAAGGTAGCCCAGTCTGTCGAGCGTACCAAGCCTCTCGGCGTGAACGCGGTTAAGACGATTGATTCAGACGGTGGGGTCATTTCCGGGAAGGCATCTGCCAACCTGTAGGGGTGAATGACTTCGCCCCTACAGGGTTCATGAGCCGGGATGCCGAATGCCTCGACGTCGCTTTCGTTACCAGTGGGATGTCCCAGGGTCTCCTTTGAAGGGGCCCACGATGTCGGCCGTGATCCAGCCGCCGTAATAGCCTCCGGGTTGCGCAAGCACCCGCTCCCCGTCAAGAAAACAGGCGACGCGTCCGGGATAGAAGCAGATCCAGCCGGCATGGGGCTCGAAACCCGCGAGCGGTTCCGGATAGCACCAGGCGATGTCGGTCGCGGGTGTGGCTGCATCCTCGAGCCGGAAATAGCGAGCCTGACCTTTCCACTCGCAGAAGCTGCGCGTCGGCGAGACCGTCAGGAGGTCCATCGCGACGTCCTGCGGCGGGACATAGAGTGTCGGCGGGCTTCCGGTCTCGCAGACGCGAACCGCGCGGATCGAATCGGCCAGGAAGAGCTCGCCGGCAAGGACCCGAACGGGGCGCGGCTCGGGGCGGATCGCGGGCGGGCGAGGGTAGTCCCACACGGACTCCTGTCCGGGACAGGGCTCGACGGCGAAGTCGGGTCGTGTCTGTCCGCGAAAGCGCCAGGCGGCGCGTGCGCGAGCAATTCGGGCGTCGTCTTTCGGCATCTCGGGCACGGGCTGTCCTCAGGGGATACGCTGCCACACCAGCGTACGGTTGTTGACCGGCATCGGGTGATCCGCGATCAGCTCCATGCCGTTGTCGCGGGCCATCCGGATCAAGAGGTCGAGATCCCGGATGCCCATCGCGGGGTCGCGCGAGCGCAGCATGGCGTCGAAGCGTGCATTGCTCTCGCTGGTATAGCGACCGCCGATGTTGAAGGGTCCGTACAGGACGAAACAACCGCCGTCGAACAGCACGCGGCCGACCCCTTCGAACATGGCCTCGACCTGCGCTTCGGACATGATGTGGGCGGTGTTGGCGCTGAACACGGCGTCGAACCGTTCATCGGGCCAGATACCGGTGACGTCGAGCACGCGCACGGGCGGTAGATTGGGTAGGGCTGCATCGTCCAGCCAGGCCCGAATTCCGGGGAGATAGTGGGCGCAGTCGCTGGTTTGCCACACCAGATGGGGCATGGCGGCGGCGAAGAAGACCGCGTGTTGGCCGGTACCGCTTCCGATCTCGAGCAGATGTCGGGCCTCTTGAAAGAGCGGGCCGATCACGTCGAGAATCGGGCGCTTGTTTTCTTCGCAGGCTTCCGAGTAGGGTTTATCGATCGGATACATGGTCTTCGCCGTTCGGGATGAATCGGGTCGGGGATGAATCGGGGCGACGACGCTCGCATGTTCGGGCCATGCGCGACGCTGTGTCGCCTCTCGCGTGTTTCCCGAGGTCGGGGCGCGCCGTTCGATCGACAACCGGCTTTCGCGACGCACCGGAACGAAATGGCATCGGATCGGCCTGCGCGATCCGTTATGCTGGACACCGCGCGGACTCCGCAATGCGGACGTCTGAAAGGGCGCTGCCGGTGCGTAGGTCGGCGCCGAATCGCATTCTATTGACCCGATACCGGGAGACGGTCACATCGTGGAGACACCTTTGCGCCATACCCCTGCCGGTTCCGTGCCGTGGACCGGCCGTTTTCGCGCGGGCGGGCGGGTGCGAGCCGTCGTTGCTTGTGGTTTGCTCGGGCTCGCCGTGTCGGTCGCCGGTTGCGCAGGTGTTCGTCCGGATCTCCCGGTCGGCGCCGCGTCCGAACGGGTTCCAAGTGTCGCGGAGGCGACGGAACCTCCGCAATGGCAGGGCTTGGACGAGACCCTTGCGGACGACGCACGGCCTTCCGACGTACTTCCGGAGGATTCGTCTCCGGGAGATGCGCGTCCGTCCGAGGGCATCCTGTTCAACGATCCCGGCGCGCCCCCGGTGCTTTTCAGCCAGGATCCCGAGATTCTGCGGGCCGAGGTGGCGGCCGAGTGTCTGTCTGCACGATCCATGTCGATCTCGACGCGGGACGGGCTCGATGCCTTGGTGGCGAGTCTCTATTCGTCCGTGATCGATCCGGCCGAAGGCACCGAGGCACTGATCCTCGGCGACTGTGCGCCGCCGACGGACATCGTGCGCGAGATGATCGCAAAGGGGGGCGAGTCGGTCTTGACCTCCGTTGCGGAGCGGGCGCGCGCGCTGAGCGCCCCTGGGGCGCGACGCGCGATCGAGACGGCGGCGGCGGACGGGCTGACGCGGCATCGCGAGTTGAGCGGTTCGGGCAGCGGTCCGACACGGCTTGCACGCGACCACGCCATGGCCTATTTCCCGTCGGTAGGGTCGGCGGTGCGCGTCGAGACATCGAGTCGCCTCGATCGCCTTTATCGGCGTGCGGTGCCTGGTTTCGGCGTCTACACCTTCGTCATGGTCGGCCCGAACGTCGAGCGTCTTGCGCAGCCGGATCAGGCACGTCACCGCGAGCTGTTTCGACTCGTCGAGACGTACGCGGCGTCCGGCGGCGATGCCGAGGCCGCGCCGCGCTCGGACGCTCACGTCTTTCTGATCCCGGTCGATGCGGAGCTCGTCGGGATGCCTTTGTTCAACCAGGTCGCCGCGGATCTCTCGGATCGCATGCGCAAGCAGTTGATCGAGGACCTGCGCGGGCAGGGCGCGGCGGACCTCTCTGCGCGTCTGCAAAAGGGCTCCGGTCCCTTCCTCGTTGCTGCCATCGAGCCGGATCTTCTGCCCGGTGGA
>NZ_DATITZ010000232.1:0-4147 GCF_035467215.1 Thiocapsa sp.
AAGGTCGGCAAGAAGGCCGGCAAGAAGGCCGGCAAGAAGGCCAAGCCACCATGCTCTTGAGCCTGCTCGCGGCCAAATTCGGCCCGCTCGGCGAAGCGGATCGGCGGCGTATCCTCGACGCAGATGCCGAGACCCTCCTGCAATGGTCCACGCGCCTCCTCAGCGCGCGATCCCTTGACGAGGTTTTCGGTGCCGGCTCTCGGCCCGACTCGGAGCACTGAGCCGGCGTGTCCAAGGTCGAAACCCGCAGATGAATCAAACCCGACCCCAGGACCGTGGGTCGGGCTTCAGCCCGCCAAGCCCGTAGGGCGGCAACCCCTTGCCGCCGAGACCTCTCAGGCAGCACCAAACGCCCGAGCGAGCCGGAGACCTCGACTCCGGGTCCCCTCCGGGCACCCTCAAGCGAGCCCTCGAAGGCATCGACACCGTCATCGTCATCCGTGCCGCGGCGCTCAAGCAGGTCCCGGCCGCCGAATACAACCCCTTCGAGTTCATCAAGACCAACATCCTCGGCGCCCAGAACCTGGTCGATGCCTGTCTGGACAGCGGCGTGAAGCGGGTCATCGCGCTCTCCACCGACAAGGCCGCCGCCCCAATCAACCTACGGCGCCACCAAGCTCTGCTCGGACAAGCTCTTCACCGCCGCGAACAACGTTCGCGGGCATCGCGCATCCGCTTTGCCGTGGTCCGCTACGGCAACGTCATGGGCAGCCGCGGCTCGGTCATCCCGCCCACGACGGCGAGATCTTCGTCCCCAAGATCCCCAGCTATCGCATCATGGATGTCGCCGAGGCCATCGGTCCGGAGTGCGAGCGCCCGATCATCGGCATCCGCCCCGGCGAGAAGATCCATGAAGAGATGATCACCGCCAGCGACAGCTTCAACACGGTCGATCTCGGCCCGTACTTTGCCATCCTGTCGCAGTCGGCCAAGTACAGTCGCGAGCAATACTGTGACCTCAACGGGTGCCAGCCGGTGCAGGAAGGCTATGCCTACAACAGCGGCACCAACCCGGATTTCCTCAGCGTCGTCCAGATCCGCGACCTGATCCGCGAGCACTTGGACTCAAGCTTTTCGGTCTAGACTGATGCCTGTCGTCCTGCGAACGGATGGTCTCAAGTGCTTCTTCTATGCCAACGAAGGCAATCCGCGAGAGCCGGCGCATGTCCATGTCCGTCAGGCGTGCATCGAGGCAAAATTCTGGTTGACACCCATTGTCCAACTGGCGCGCAATGATGGCTTCGACGCGCCCAGCCTGCGTCGCATCGAGCGCTTGGTCAGGCAACATCGAGAATGTTTTCTGAGGGCTTGGAATGAATACTTCGCCTAAGCGCGTTTGGACGGATGCCGACAACCTCTGGGTCGAGCTCGCGGACGGTCGCACCCTCGGCGTTCCCTTGGTCTGGTTCCCACGGTTGCTCGCCGCGACACCACAACAGCTTGCCGAGTACGAGCTCAGTGCGAGAGGCATGCACTGGGATGCGCTGGATGAAGACATCTCCATCGAAGGGCTACTCGCTGGCCAAGGCGATCTCACCCACCATCGTCGTCAAGTCGCTTAGCCAACGCCCGAATACGCGAAACCCTGCCCCATGATCCCTTACGGCCGCCAAGACATCACCGAAGCCGACATCGCCGCGGTCGAGGCCGTTCTGCGCTCCGACTTCCTCACCCAAGGTCCGGCCGTCCCGCGCTTCGAGCAAGCTGTTGCAGCCAAGGTCGGCGCGGCCCACGGCGTCGCCGTCAATAGCGCCACCAGCGCCCTGCACATCGCCTGCCTGGCACTCGACCTCGGACCCGGCGACCGGCTTTGGACCTCGCCCAACACCTTTGTTGCTTCGGCCAACTGCGCACGCTACTGCGGCGCCGAAGTCGATTTCGTCGACATCGACCCGCGCACCTACAACCTCAGCGTCGAGGCATTGGCAGCCAAACTCGAACAGGCCGAAACGACCGGAACCCTGCCGAAGATCATTGTCCCGGTGCACTTCGCCGGGCAGCCGTGCGACATGCAGGCGATCGCTGCTCTAGCCGAGCGTTACGGCTTTCGTATCATCGAAGACGCCTCCCACGCCATCGGCGCCCGTTGCGACGGCGACCCCGTCGGCAACTGCCGCTACAGCGACATCACCGTCTTCAGCTTCCACCCGGTCAAGATCATCACGACCGGGGAGGGCGGTCTGGCCACGACAAACGACCCGGCACTCGCAGAACGCATGGCCCGCCTGCGCACCCACGGCATCACCCGCGATCCGGCCCACATGCAGGGCGAGCCCGCCGGCCCCTGGGACTACCATCAGATCGAGCTCGGCTTCAATTACCGCATGACGGACATCCAAGCCGCCCTCGGCGCAAGCCAATTGCAGCGGCTCGATGACCATGTCGCTCGCCGCGAGGCGTTGGCCGCACGCTACGACCAGCTCTTGGCCGATCTGCCGGTCCTGACCCCATACCGCGACCCGCGCCATCGCTCCGCGCTCCACCTGTATCCGATCCAGATCGACGACGCCGCCGGCCCGAACCGCCTCGCCGTCTTCCAAGCCCTGCGCCAAGCCGGCATCGGCGTCAACCTGCACTACATCCCCGTGCACACCCAACCCGACTACCGACGCCTGGGCTTCAAGCATGGTGACTTTCCCGTTGCCGAGGCCTACTACAGCCGCGCCATCAGCCTGCCGCTGTTCCCGACCCTGACCGAGCCGCAACAGACCCAGGTCGTCGATGCCCTGAGCGCAGCGGTGCAACATCGCCGACAGCCAGCGTCCGGCTGACGCAACCGGACGCCCACGTCCAGCAGTCGCCGGCTCGGCACAGCTCTAGTCAACCGACGATGTTGGCCGACATGCTCGGCTCATGACCAGGCTCGGGAGAGCGGAGACAGGGTCCCTCGTCATGCGACGGGAGCGGATATCACCGACCGACCGTATGAAGACACCCAAGACATCGAGATCACGTCGGCGCGATCCCACCCACGACAGCGGTTACAAGCTGCTCTACAGCCACGCCGCCATGGTGCGCGACTTGCTGCGCGGCTTCGTGCCCGGCGCTTGGGTCCACGCGCTCGACCTCGGGACCCTCGAGCGCTGCAGCGGAAGCTATGTGACCGACGATCTGCGCGACCGCGCCGACGATCGCGTCTGGCGCCTGCGTTGGGGCTCCGACCCTTGGCGATCTCAGCGAGGTGTATCACATGCTGGCGGAGAATTTGGAAACCTGGACCGATCAGTGGAAACGAGAAGGCTTGGAGCAAGGCTTGGAGCTAGGCTTGGAGCAAGGCTTGGAGCAAGGTCGCGAGGCAACTCGCCACATCTTGGTCCGTCAGGTGCGACGCCGTTTTGGTCCGACGATCGCCGAGCAGACACAACTGCTGCTTGCGGGCATCGCCGACCTCCAAACATTCGAGGACCTCGGCGAGCAACTGCTCATCAGTCCCGACGGGGACGATTGGTTGAAGGCAGAGCGGGACAAGATCATCGGCGACGAAGACTAGGCCCCTGCGCTTAGATCCATGGTCCACATGCCGACCTGTTCATGCCGGCTGATTTCGCTGGTTCCCAAGCTCTGCTTGGGAACGAGGGGAACTGTCGTTTTCGATCCCGAGCTGGAATACTTTCACAATCTCCCCGGTACTCGCTCCCACGCTCCGCGTGGGAGCGAGTAGGTAATGAGCGTGGGCGCGAGTAGCCTAGCCCTCAGCCCTGGGGCTCTAGCGTCCCCGGCGAAGCGTAGGCTAATGGATACCATTCAGGCTGCATCTGCATCGGAGATCAACGCTATGGCCCTCACCATCGTCAACGAAGAAGTCGAGAGGCTGGCGCGAGAGTTGGCGAGCCAAACCGGCGAGCCGATCGCGCAGCTCATCCTGGCTGCCCTGCAAGAGCGTGCAGGTCGGCTTCAGCGCCAGCGCAGCGAGGTGTCCGCGATCGCTAGGATCCGACAATCCAGGGCGAGGTGTGCGCAGTTGCCCGACCTCGATCCGCGATATGCCGAGGATATTCTGGGCTACAGCGCAGATGGAGCCTTCGATCCGTGGTGATCGATAGCTCGGCTTTGGTCGCGATTCTCCTCGGCGATCCCGAGGCCGAGCGCCTGACGATCGCTTTGGCCGCGGATCCGATGCGCTGCATCAGCGGGCTTTCCGTCTTGG
>NZ_DATITZ010000233.1:0-2548 GCF_035467215.1 Thiocapsa sp.
ACCGGCTTCGCGTTCCTCAGGCTCCTCGCACTCATCCACCTGCCGACACTGCGCCACCGAGGTGATCAGTGCGGGAAAGCCGCGAGCATTCCGCGCGAAATAATTCGGGAATCGGCCGGTGAAATAAAGTGAGCGACAACATGCGCTAACCGAAACAGGGCTTAGCATGAACACCGCCATTCGCGTCGATGCCTCCACCCGGATGGGCCTCGGCCATCTGGTGCGCTGCCGGACCCTTCATGAGATGGCCGCCCTGGTCACCGAGACCGAACGCGCCTGGCAGGCCCTCGGCGGCATCCAGTACGGCCCGACCGAGGCGGAAAAGCCGTCCATGCGCTTCCGTCGCTCCGTCTACATCGCCGTTGACGTCGAAGCCGGCGAGGTGCTCACGCCTGATCCCGATGCCGCGCCATCCGCCCACACCTGACTGCACGCTGCCCCTGTGCCTGCGCGAACGCCCGCTGATCGTCATGGAATGCTCGGTCATCGCCGAGCGCGATCTGGGTCTTGGCTACAGGGACGCGGCGCTGGCGATGATGCAGCGCTATCGCGACATCTGCCGGCGCTTCGGCGGCGACTTCACCCTGCTGTGGCACAATTCGCACCTCGGCAACGCGGCGGATCGGCGGTTTTACCAAAGGCTCATCGCCTGAAGCCTCCTGACGATGGCGGTTGGGGTTATTGCACTTATTGCATGTGTATCGATCATGGACGGACGCAGAAACACATCAGGAAGCCCCCTGTCATGATCACCATCGACCATGCCCGCGAGCTCGAGTCACCCCTGTTGAGTCCCGCCGAGAAGGATCTGGCGCGCGCCGCGCAACGCTGCATCATGGCCGCGCTGGATCACTCGCGCGCCGCCTCGATCCTGCTGACGACAGACACCGGCGAACAGCCGCGCGTGGAGGTGCCGCCCGCCGCCCTGAAAGTGATCGGCCAGTTGCTCGGCGCCATGAGTCAGGGCCAGTCCATCGTGCTGATGCCCATGGAACGCGAGCTCACCACGGTCGAGGCCGCACACGTCCTCAATGTCTCGCGTCCCTTCGTCATCAAAGAGATGGAAGCGGGTCATCTGCCTTACCGAAAAGTCGGCACGCATCGGCGCGTGACCCTGAAGCACCTGCTGGACGATGAGCAACAGATGCGCGAGCAACAGCAACAGGCGCTCGATCGTCTGGCGGATAACGCACGCGAGCTGGGTCTGGATGACTGATGGCCGGTCACGCGCGCTACACCGCTGTACTGGATGCCTGCGTGCTGTACTCCATCGCGATGACGGACGCCCTGCTCAGTCTGGCCGCGGCCGGACTCGACGCCGCGAAATGGACGACTCGGATCGAGGACGAGTGGATTCGGGCATTGGAAAACAGCCGCCCTGATTTGGCCGGTCGGCTCGATGTCCGTCGCGACTGTATGCGGGCGGCGGTTCCCGATTGGGAAGTGGTGCCCGAACAGTGGCAGCGCCTCGACTTGGCCGTCGAGTTGCCGGATCCTGATGATCTCCATGTGCTGTCCGCAGCGATCGCGGGTCATGCCGACTGCGATGACCTGGACGACCTGGCGCTCGCCGAGCAGCGGCTTGAGGAAGTCCGGGCCGGCCGGTCCAAACCGACCCCGCTCGAGGACGTGATGAAGCGCTATGGCTTGGAAGATTGAGATCGATCCGGCGGCCGAGCGCGAGCTCGACAGGCTCGACGGTCAGGTCGCAAGGCGCATTTTGCGTTTCCTGAGCGAGCGCCTGTCCGGCTCGCAGGATCCGCGCAGTCTCGGCGAGGCCCGACGGGGTTCCCGCTTGGGAGAGTTTTGGAAGTATCGGGTCGGCGATTACCGTGTTGTTTCGCGCATCGAGGACGAGCGCCTGCTCGTGCTGGTTGTAACGGTGGGCCACCGGAGTCGGGTCTATCGCCGATAAGCGGAGCAGCCGACGGGAGCCGATTTGCACGCAGGCAAAGAAGTGCGTGACGAATACGATTGGAAACAACAGCAAGAATCGGAAATCAGACACCCGGCGGGAGGGGGTATTCACCCCGTCCCGCACGTCTATCCGCCGCCGCCCTTGCCCCGCCGCCCCCGACCCGCTACCCTACCTACGCTGTACAACGCCTGAACAAACCGCTCCGCGCCGATACCTCGAAAACGACAGGGTAGGGCGGTAGCATGTCCGAACAACCAAGACGCCCCCCGGTCGATTCAAGCATATCGGCGCCCCTGCACCCGGCGCGTCCGATCGCGTCCCCCAGCCTCATCCCTGCGACGCCCGCGAGCGAGCCCCGTGACCGACGACCTCCACTACCGCGTCCTCAAGCACCTCGAGGCGCACCCCGACGGCACCCAACGCGATCTGGCCAAGGCGCACGGCATCAGCCTGGGCAGCACCAACTTCTGCGTGCGCGCCCTCATCGACCACGGGTGGGTGAAGGTCCAGAACTTCCGCCGAAGCGACAACAAGCGCGCCTACGCCTACCTGCTCACCCCGCAGGGCATCGAGGCCAAGGCCCGCATCACCGCCCGCTTCCTGCAGCGCAAACGCGCCGAATACGAAGCC
>NZ_DATITZ010000234.1:0-8079 GCF_035467215.1 Thiocapsa sp.
CTTCGGCAATGCGGCGGAAGGCTAACATACTCCGATGGGGTAAGCAGGGGTCGAGCGCGCCCGCGCGCTGCGGACCGAGGTCGCCGTGCTGCCTCGGCTTGCCGATGCGGGTCGAGGGAGTACCATTGCGTTCGTGCGTCAAAGGCGAACGCCTTGATTCACGTTTCGGTTGTTTTTGAATCTTTTCTAAACCGCGCCAGTTCCGGCGGCCGTCGATGTCGCCGAGGCTGATCCAATCCAAAAACATCGCATACCGCACTGGGCGCGGTTTAAGGAGCTTCCCTCTTGCTTGAAGTGATGTATGCCGGCGGTTGGCTGATGGTACCGATCGTCGCCTGCTCGATCATCGCAACCGCCGTCGTGATCGAGCGTGGCTGGACGCTGCGCCGCTCGCGGATCATGCCGGCGAATCTGGTCGTCAGGATCTGGGAATGGCACCGCCGGGGCGAGCTGACCGATGCGCGGATCGAGGAGATCCGCACCGGCTCCCCGCTCGGGCGTCTGCTCGCGGCCGGACTCATCAACCGCAACCACTCGCGCGAAATCATGAAGGAGGCGATCGAGGACACGGGCCGGCAGGTGGTGGCCGAGCTGGAGCGATTTCTGAACAGTTTGGGAACGATCGCCTCGGTAGCCCCTCTGCTGGGTCTTCTTGGAACAGTGCTCGGCATGATCGACGTCTTCGGCGTCATCATGGACGCCGGAGTCGGCAATGCTGCCGTACTCGCCGGCGGGATCTCCAAGGCGCTGATCACGACGGCGGCCGGCCTGTCGGTGGCGATCCCGGCGCTGATGTTCCACCGCTTCTTCGACAATAAGGTCGCACGGCTCGCACTCGACATGGAGGAGCAGTCGCTGCGGCTCGTGGAGGTGATGAAGGGCGAGCGCGAGGCCGGCGAGGTCTCCGCGTGAATCTGCGTCCGCACCGTCGCGACCCGGCCGACATCAACCTCACGCCGTTGATCGATGTCGTCTTTCTCCTGCTGATCTTCTTTATGGTCTCCACCACTTTCAAAGACGAGGCGCGGCTGCGCGTGCAGCTGCCCGAGGCGCAAGGCGAGGAGATCCCGGCCGAGGAGCCCGAGATGATCCGGCTCGTCATCGACCGGAGCGGGTCCTTCAATGTCGACGATCGGGCCGTGCGCGATCGCAAGACCGAGACCCTGGTCGATGTCTTGAAGGAACGCCTCGGTGAGCGCGAGCCTTTGCCCGTGCTGATCCAGGCCGATGCACAGACGCCGCATCAGGCGGTGATGACGGCGCTCGATGCGGCTAGTCAGGCCGGTCTGGTGCGGATCGCCTTCGCGGCGACCCGTATCACGCAGGCCGATTCGGATGCCGAGCCGACGCGACCCGCGTCCGGGCAAACCGCCGCGCCGGCCGTGCCGCAGTCCGGGCAGCCATCGGCAGGGGAGGTCGCTGAATGACCGATGACGCATCCCGCTCCGAGGTCGAGGCCGGTCCCATCTATCGGCGGTTGCTCGGTTACGTCAAACCCTACTGGCGGATGTTCAGCGTCTCGATCGTCGCCATGATCGCCTTCGCGGCGACCGAGCCGCTCTTCGCGGCCATGATGCAGCCGTTGATCGACGGCAGCTTCGTGGATCGCAACGAGGAGATCGTGCGCCTCATGCCGTTCGTGTTGGTGGTGCTCTTTGTGTTTCGCGGGATCGCCGGCTTCATCAACAACTACTGTCTGAGCTGGGTCGGCCGACGCGTGGTCGCGGATCTGCGCCAGAAGATGTTCGAGCATCTGCTGCGTGCGCCGACGCGCTATTACGACAATCAGGGCTCGGGACACATCCTCGCGAAGCTCACCTACAACGTCGAAAACGTCGCTACGGCGGCCACATCGGCGATCACCACCCTGGTCCGCGACGGCTTCACGGTCATCGGCCTGATGGCCTACATGCTCTATCTGAACGCCGCACTCTCGGCGATCTTCCTGGTGATCGGCCCGCTCATGGCCGGTGCGGTCAAGTACGCGACCAAGCGTTTTCGCCGCCACAGCCGGCGTATCCAGGACCGGGTCGGTGCGCTGACGCAGGTCGCGCAGGAGGCGATCGAGGCCCATCGGGTGGTGAAGGCGTTCGGTGGGCAGCCACTGGAATCGCGCCGCTTCAGCGCCATCAACGAGAAGACCCGCTCGCTGCAGATGAAGATGATCGCGACCGAGGCGGCGAGCGTGCCCCTGGTTCAGTTGATCTCGGCCGTGGCGATCGCCGTGATCGTCTATCTCTCTACGATGCAGGGGCTGAAGGAAGACATCTCGGTCGGCACCTTCATGTCATTCGTGGTCGCCATGGGTCTGCTCCTGCCGCCGGTGAAGCGTCTGACCTCGGTCAACGCCCATCTGCAACGCGGCATCATCGCCGCCCAGAGCCTGTTCGAGCTGTTGGATGCGGAGGAAGAGCGCGATCGAGGACGGCGGACGTTGAAACGTGCCGAGGGACGCGTCGAGTATCGCGGCGTCACCCATGTCTATTCGCCCGACAAGCCGCCGGCGATCCGGGATCTCGACCTCGTCATCGCTCCGGGCGAGCGGGTTGCGTTGGTCGGCCGCTCCGGCAGCGGCAAGAGCACGGTCGCAAGCCTGCTGCCGCGCTTCTACGACGCAACCGCGGGCGAGATCCTGATCGACGGCATCCCGATCCACGAGCTGACCTTGGCGAGTCTGCGGGCCCAGATCTCGCTGGTGAGTCAGGACGTCGTGCTCTTCAACGACAGCATCGCCAACAATATCGCCTATGGTCAGTCCGTGCCGCCGAGCCGCGAGACGCTCGAGCGCGTCGCTGTCAACGCCCACGCGCTCGACTTCATCCAGGCGATGCCCGAGGGGTTCGATACGCGGATCGGCGATCGCGGCGTCATGCTCTCGGGCGGGCAGCGCCAGCGTCTCGCGATCGCCCGTGCCATGCTCAAGGACGCCCCGATCCTGATCCTGGACGAGGCCACCTCCGCGCTCGACACCGAGTCCGAGCGCCATATCCAGGCGGCGCTTCAGGAGTTGATGGCGAACCGCACGACCCTGATGATCGCCCATCGTCTCTCGACCATCGAGAACGCCGACCGAATCCTGGTGATGGACAACGGACAGGTCGTCGAGCAGGGCACCCACCTCGAATTGCTGGCGCAGGACGGCTATTACGCCCGGCTGCACCGCCTCCAATTCCACGATGCCGGCGAGCCCCCGGCCGCGTCTTAAACCGCGCCCGGCTCGGTATGCGATGTTTTTGGATGGGATCGGCCTCTGCAGACGTGACGAGCGTTGGAGTCGGCGCGGTTTAAGATACTAAAAAATAGTAAATTTTAAACTGCGTCTCACCGCGATCGAGGAAATCTCCAAAGCCAAATGCGAAATGAAGACGATGCATGCCGCTCCGGACGCGGTTTCGGTTGTGCCGACGTCGGGCCGCACGACTCGCTCGGCGCTGCGTCGAGCCTCGCGCGCCGCGGCCCACCCGAGAGGGGTTGGGGGCGCAAGTAGTGGACCCGAATGCGATCTGGTACGGCCGTCACCCGCTCGGCCTCATCCTCGCGCCGCTCTCCTGGCTCTACTGTCTGGTGGTCCAACTGCGCCGCCTGGGCTATCGCAAAGGCTGGCTCGCGAGTCGGCGCTTGCCTGTGCCCGTGGTGGTGGTCGGCAACCTCACCGTCGGCGGGACCGGCAAGACCCCGGCCGTTCTGAAGCTCGCAGAGTTGCTTCGGGCGCGCGGTTGGCGTCCCGGGATCGTGACAAGAGGATATGGCGGACGTGGAGCGGTCGCGCCGCGGCGGGTGCCTGCGGACGGCGCGCCCGCCAAATTCGGGGACGAGCCGGTGCTCTTGGCCCGTCGCAGCGGCTGTCCCATCGTTGCCGGACCGGATCGCGTCGCCGCCGGTGCGCTTGCACTGTCTCGGGGCGATGTAGACATCCTGCTTGCCGACGACGGGCTCCAACACTATCGGCTCGCCAGAGACATCGAGATCGCGGTCGTCGACGGCGCGCGCGGCTTGGGCAACGGGCGCTGTCTGCCCGCCGGGCCGCTGCGGGAGCCGCGCGGGCGTCTGACCACGGTCGATCTGGTGCTGACCAATGGCGGCGGCTCGGGTGACGACAGGGGCGGCGGTTACCGGATGCGTCTGGTTCCGGGGGCGGCGGTCAATCTGCGTGACCCCGCCGTCTCAAGGCCGATCGCCGACTTCATCGGGCGGCCCGTCTATGCGGTCGCGGCGATCGGCAATCCCGAGCGCTTCTTCACCATGCTGCGCGGTCTGGGTCTCGAGGTCGAGGGTCGCGCATACCCGGATCACTATCCCTTTGCTCCCTCGGATCTTGCGGCCTGGCCGCCTGGCCCGGTGCTCATGACCGAGAAGGACGCCGTGAAGTGCGCGCCCTTTGCCGGCGAGGATCACTGGTTTCTGCCCGTGGAGGCCGAGCTGGATACGGCCTTCGTCGAGGCATTCTTTCGTACGCTGGAGGCACGGACCCATGTCTGATCGAGAGATGTCCGATCAATCCGGAGGATTCAAGGTTGTCATCCCCGCACGCTACGGCTCGACGCGTCTGCCGGGCAAACCGCTCATATCGATCGCCGGCAAGCCGATGATCCAACATGTCGTGGAGCGCGCGCGAGAGAGCGCCGCCGACGAGATCCTGGTCGCGACCGACGACCTACGCATCGCCGAGGTCTGTCACGGCTTCGGAGCCGAGGTGGTGATGACCGGCAGCGAGCACCGCAGCGGGTCCGAGCGCATCACCGAGGTCATCGAGCTGCGCGGTTGGGACGACGACGTGGTGGTGGTCAACCTGCAGGGCGACGAGCCGGCGATGCCGGCGGCATTGCTGGATCAGGTCGCGAGCGACCTGGCCGGCATCGCCGATCTCGGCATGTCTACGCTGGCCGCACCGATCTCCGAGCGGGCGACCCTCTTCGATCCGCATGTCGTCAAGGTGGTCACGGACGCGAAGGGCTTCGCGCTCTATTTCTCGCGCGCCCCGATGCCCTGGCACCGCGACGAGTTTCTCGCCGATCGCGAGGAGCTGCCGACAACGGTCGCGTTTCTGCGCCACATCGGGCTCTACGCCTACCGCGTCGGCTTCCTCAAACGCTATCCGGCCTGGTCGCCGTCGCCCTTGGAGGTGGCGGAGTCGCTCGAACAACTGCGCGTGCTCTGGCACGGCGAGCGTATCCATGTGGCGATCGCCGCCGCCGAGCCGGGGCCGGGTGTGGATACGGCCTCCGATCTGTTGAGGGCCGAGCGGCATCTAGCCTAAACCGCGTCCTCTGCCCGGCGGGCCGTGTGATGGTGGGCGATGCCTTTTCGCACGGATCGGCGTTGGCGTTGACGCGGTTTAGATGTGAGATTCTCGATTGGGCGATCTTCGGAGTCTTTCTGTCCGTTTGGCCGGACTGGACTTCTTGGCCGTGGCTCAGGCCCGGAGCGTCGATTGGAGGCACTCCAGGAGTTCTTGCATCTCGAGCGTGATTTCCCCTTCGACTGGGTCCAGGATTCGGACCTGCAGGATCGCGTTCGCGCGATGGCTGGCGCGGCCGTATTGGTCCATCTGAATGGGGGGGCTCGCGAGATCCGATTCCAGCACCACAAGTCCCTCGCCGGGCAGGATGTCGATCAGGCGCCAGACCTGCCCGTCATGCTCGCAACGATGACCGAGCAGCGATCTGACCTGTTGCAGCAATGCGGTATCGATTGCGTGGGTCTTTGCCATGTCGGCTCCTGTTGTTGAACGTAAGAGCTCGCAACGCCTGCACGCTCTCCAAGCCCCCAACATGGCAGTCGAAAGTGAATTTTCATCTGGGCAAAAAAAACCCCGCTGACGCGGGGCGAATCACCACTGAGGAGGTCAGAGAACGAAACCGAAGAACGGAAGCGTCCGTCTTGATCCCAAGAATGCAGAACGGATGCCAATTTTTGGTTTCCGGTGGTGATTTAATCGAAACAATGGGTTGCGGAGGCGCAAGTTGCTTGAGTCGACGGTGGGAGCCGAGCCATGCACAGGTTTTATACGCGCGGAGGTCCCTTCCGCACTGCAACGGTGCGATATTCGCGACAAACGGCCTGTCTCTTTGTCGTCATCGCTACACTCTGGGTGGCCATTCCGTTCGCTGCCGAGACGGACGCGATGCGGGCGCAGGGGATTCAATCACAGCGGGCTGCGGCCGGTTGGTTGAGATTGCAGCAGGATCAGCGAGCGGCGAGACAGCAGGCCGGCGAGCTGTCGTCCCCCGAGGCGGCTCGGCGGCAGTCGCTCGAGTGGAACGAGGCGATCCGTTACCGCGAGCTTCTTCAGCAGCAGAATCGCGCCATCGACTCGGCCCGTCGGCAGGATCGGCTGGCGCCCCGTGACGGGGCGGGTGCGATGCCGGACGGTCGGGCGCGGATGCAGGGTCAGTTGATGGAGTTGGAGGCGCAACAACAGAGCCAGCGCCTGCAGATGCAGATGGACCGTGCGCGGCGCAGTCAAACGTCGCCGGGTCGGCTCGGCCGAGGCTCGAACGCCCGATGACGCAGGGGCATCGTTCATGCCACGGGCTAGCATCGACGGGCCGGAAGTGATTAGCCGGAATCGACGCCGGCGAGCGTCGCGAAGCGGCAGCGTCCCCGGGATCGACGACTTGCAGTCGTCTTCTTCCGCCGCCCTGATGGCCACCGGGGTCGAGCCCGAGGCGACAATCCCGGGAATCGCACCGTACGCGCGCTCGCCGAACCGATAACCTCAGCCAAGGCACCCATGCGAGTCCCGGAACCGGATAGACGTGCCGTCGCGCGCGACGGCGACACGCCGAGGGTCGAGGTGATTTCCGGGAATACGTCTCCCGCCGGCGCATTCCCGGCAGATCCGAACGGCATGCGTGCGAATCAATTCGCACCTACACGCCGGTTGTTCCTTTCCCGGACATACCCTTAATTGTCGGGCCGCGCATCCCCGGTGTGCCGGAAACACTCCTCGGATTCGTACCACATGACGTTGATGATGCCGAAGGCGAGTGCCAGCAGCACACCCAGGAGCCAAGCGAAATACCACATGGGATCGTCCTCTCGGTGATCGATGCTCATGGTCCGGGGTTGTACCAAGCGGCCCCCGGACCCCGACGTGTCTCCATGAACCCCTCAGTACGCCAAATGCTCCTGCTCCCGGATCTCCTCCACCGTCACACGCCGCCACATCTTGGTGTAGGTCCAGGTGGTGTAGGCCAGGATCAGCGGGATGAAGATGACCGCCGCCCAGAACATGACGGTCAGGGTCAGATGGCTGGAGACAGCGTCCCATACGATCAGGCTGCTGTTGGGATCGGTCCGCGAGGGCAGGATGAAGGGGAAGAGGCTTACCCCGGCGGTCACGATGATGCCCGTGATCGCCAGGCTGCCGCTCACCAGACCCCAGCCCGGACGATCGGCCGCCGCGAGCTTCATCGTCGCCCAGAGCCCCGCGAAGCCGAGCGCCGGGAAGAGCAGCGTCCAAGGATGGGCGTCGTAGTTGGCCAGCCAAGCCCAAGAATCCGCGACGACCTCCTTGGTGAGCGGGTTGGGTGTCGCATCGAGCGCGGGCATGGAGACGACCTTGAAGCCGTCGATGCCGATGATCAGCCAGACCCCGGCGAGCGCAAAGACCGCCATGCTGATCAGTGCGAAGATCCGAGCCGCTGCTTTTGCCCGCGAAGCGATGGGCTCCGCCGCCCGAATCTGAAGCCAGACCGCGCCGTGCATCGTCAGCATCGTCACGCTCAGGATGCCCGCCAGCAGTGCGAAGGGGTGGAAGAGGCCGAAGAAGCTGCCCGTATAGAAGGATCTCAGCATATCGTCGAGATGGAAGGGCACGCCGAGCAGTAGATTGCCGAAGGCGACGCCGAAGACCAACGCAGGGATCACCCCGCCGATGAAGAGCCCCCAATCCCAGGCGCTGCGCCAGCGCGGATCGGCGATTTTGCTGCGGTAGTCGAAGCCGACCGGCCGGAAGAAGAGCGCGAAGAGCGCGAGCAGCATCGCGAAATAGAACCCCGAGAAGGCGGTCGCGTACACCAGCGGCCAGGCGGCGAAGATGGCGCCGCCGGCCGTGATCAGCCAGACCTGGTTCCC
>NZ_DATITZ010000235.1:0-2600 GCF_035467215.1 Thiocapsa sp.
ACGGTCGTGCCTTTGCTACACGCTTCTTTCAGCTTGCCCTCACGGCGTCCACCTTGCGCTTCGCTACGGTTGTCGTCACTCTCTCCGGCGACCTCTTTGCAGATCGCAAGTCTTGGCCCATGCCGGGCACACTAGGGGCGAATTGATTCGCCCATAAGAGCGGTTCTCGCGGCGAGAACACCTTTTCCACCGTTGTCGTTCTCGTTGTCGTTGTCGTTGTCGTTTTCGATTACGATTCCGACAACGACAACGATTAGGCTCCGGCCGCGTGGGCGAATCAATTCGCCCCTACCCCGACATTGTCGGTGGTCCTATGGGCGACTGAAGTTACCCCTACCGGGCGGGCGGAACGGAAGGATACGCGGGCGGCTCGGCCGAAGGCAGCGCCTCCATCAACCCCGCGGGCATCGGCGGCATGGGCGGCACGCCCATCGGATCGCGGACATAGGCGGGAAAATCCGGATTGGTCCAGCCCGTCTCGGCCAGCTTGCTCCGGGGCGGACGCAGCCGCGACGTATAGTCGAGCACGGCCGCCTGGTGACGCGGCGTGAAGCCGTCGATCTGCTTGACCATCTTGGGATCGGAGTTCTTGCGGCGCCCCGTGCGGATCGCATCGAACTGGCGCATTAGATAGAGATAGTGCTGGCCCGCGATCGCGGGGATATGTTCCGCCTCGTTGCCCTCACCGTTCTCGCCGTGGCATTTCGTGCAGTGCTCCGCGTAGACCTCCTGTCCCAACGCTAAATCCACGCCCGGCCCGACCCCGTTCTCGGGCGTCATGGGAAGCTGCGCCACATAGGCCGCCACATCGGCGACGCTCTGAGGGCCTCCGAGGATGCGCGGGACCGAGAAGGGATACATGAGCGGATTGTCGCGGTTGCGTGCTCGAATATCCGCAAGCTGCTTGATGATCACGGTGCGCAGCTGTCCGGCGATCTGGGGATAGGTCCCGTCGGGCGCACCCCAGCCCTCCGGACGATGGCAGACCGCACAGGTCAGATAGACCCTGCGTCCGTTCTCCAAATCGGGTGTGAGCGTCATGACCTGCTCGTATTCGAGCCGGGCGGTTTCGGCCGGGCTTTCCGCGGGTGCGGGGTCTTGGGCAGCGGCCGCTGTCGAGACGAGGCCCGACAGGGCGATTGACAGGCCGATCGCAAATGCGGGGCGAGACATCTTGACCTCCAAACTGAAGACCAGGGCCGGGTCCCGACCGTTGGATGCACGACGCCGGCGCGACGCGGATGATCCGCGCGCCGCCAGGTCGGCAAACCGGCATGAGCCCGGCATCGGCAATGAGAAAACGGACCGCGCCACCGCGGCCCGGCACAGCGATACCCGATCGACGCGGACTCAGAGGCCCTTCAAACCGCCTGTCACGTTGGCCTGGAAGATGGCCTTGTGAACGTCGCCGATGCTGAGCATACCGACCAGCCGCCCCTCGTCCGCAACCGGGATACGCCGGAAGTTATGGCGAACCATCACGGTCGCCGCGCGCAGGACATGCATCTCCGGATCGACGGTCACCGGATTGGGCGTCATCAACTCCTCGGTCTTCAGCCCCAGGATCTCGGAGTAGCGCGCCATCTCCTTGTCGAGGTCGACCGAATGCAGCCCCTCGGCGATGAGCTTGTCGAGCTTGGGAAACAGGCTGTGCAGCAGATCCCGCTCGGCGATGATACCGACCAGCTTTTCATCGCTGTCGACCACGGGCAGGCCGTGAAAGCGATAGAGACACATCAAGGACGCCACCTCGACGATCCGGGTATCGGGGGTCACCGAGCGTACCGATCGACTCATCACATCTTTGACTTTCATCTAGGCCATCCTCCGATTGTGTTGTGGTCGGCCGCATGCGCGAGACCGAGGTGCAGCTCTCGCGACGACCGTCCGCGCATTATAGACAGGTCCGCGCCGATCATCGCCGTCGGCACGCCCCATTCACAAGACCGGCCCGTCGGGCGTATGAACGACTCGTAGGCGAGAATCCGTCGAACCCGCGTCGGGCTTGGCTCCACCGCTTTTTTCCACAGGTCCTCCACAGACTGATCCACGGCTTTTACACAAGATCTTGTGGTTGACGGATTTCCTATACAACATATATTGTGTCTTTCGTGCAGCGCCCGTTCGGCCGTCCAAGGCGCCGACCACCCATAAGAACCACCCCGCCGTCACACCGCACCCAGGAGGAGCCATGTCCACCGAGAGCCCGTCGTTGGTCGAATCCACGTCCGCCGAAGACGTCGACGTCCGCGCCAAAAGGACATCGGGGCAGGCCCCGAGCCCGGCCCGGCACAGTGACTCGGCTCCCGAGATCACCGCCCACACCCCGGGCAAGGTCCAGGTCATCCGCCGCAACGGCAAGGTCACCCATTTCGACCCGAACAAGATCATGGTCGCCATGACCAAGGCATTCCTGGCTGTGGAAGGCGGCTCGGCGGCGGCCTCCAGCCGCGTCCACGACCGGGTGCGCGAGCTCGCGGAGCAGGTGACCTCGGCCCTCACGCGGCGCCTGCCCGGCGGCGGTACCGTCCATATCGAGGACATCCAGGATCAGGTCGAGCTGGCTTTGATGCGTGCCGGCGAGCACAAGGTCGCGCGCG
>NZ_DATITZ010000236.1:0-10893 GCF_035467215.1 Thiocapsa sp.
ACCTTGGTCACCGTGCCGGTGCGGTGGGGACTCAGCTCGCGATGGAGCCGCTCGGCCTCTTCCTTCTTCTCGATGCGGGTCTCGCCGTCGCGGACATAGCGGGCGTCGAAACGCGCGGAATCCTCGGCGACCAGGTGCGCGACCAGCTCGTAGAAAAACGCCTTGGTGAAGCTCGCGATCGCCTGATCACGGGCGACGATCATCGCCAGGGTCGGCGTCTGCACCCGGCCGATGGTACAAAGCACGCGGTTGTGCACCGTGTAGGCCCGCGTAAGGTTCATGCCGATCAGCCAATCCGCCTGAGCACGGGCCCGCGCGGCATCGGCCAGATGATCGTAGGCTTTGCCCGGGCGGAGCGCCCGGAAACCCTCGCGGATCGCCTCGTCGGTCAGACTGGAGATCCAGAGCCGGTCGAACGGCTTTCTGCAGCGGGCGTGCTGATAGATGAGGCGAAAGATGTGCTCGCCTTCGCGCCCGGCATCCGTCGCGCACACCAGACGCTCGGTGTCGGGTGCCGTGATCAGTGCCTTGACCAGCTTGAACTGGGCCGCGGTCTGCTTCGATGTCTTGAGCTTCCATGCTTCGGGGATCATCGGGAGCTGGCCTGCAGACCAACGCGCCGCCCAGTCGACACCCTTCACCTCGCCGTACTCATCCGGCTCGGCAAAATGGATCAGGTGTCCGATCGCCCAGGTGACCCGATAGCCATTGCCTTCGAGAAACCCCTCGCCCTTGCGACGCGCACCCAACACCCGCGCAATATCGCGGGCAACGCTCGGCTTTTCCGCAACCACCACGATCGCCATCCAGATCTCCCTTCCAACCCGCCGCGTAGGTCGGATTAGAGCAGCGTAATCCGACAGCCGGCCTCGCGGCAAACCGCCGAAAGTCGGCCTCGGGTCCGATGGCCTACTTCTGCGTCAAGGCCACCACCCCGAGCAGCATAACGGCGGCGCCGATCAGCTTGATGACGACATGCTGCTCGTTGAAGAACCAACGCCCGAGGACGACGGAGAAGATTCCGGCAGTGCGTTTCACGGCCATGGCGTAGGAGGCCAACGTCAGGCTGAGTGCGATCTGGTCGGCGATGCGCATGAGCGCGAACAGCGCCCCGAGGACCAGCAGTGGGCGGATGCGACGGCGCGCCTGCGACGTGAAGATCTGCCGATAAAAACCCCGGTCGCGGAGGCTGAAGAGGACGAAGATGACTAGCGGATTGACGAGCGCGACGATCACCGCGAACGACAGCGGATCGCTCAGTTGGATGCCGATCCGCCCGACCACGCTCGCGGCGGCGAAGCAGGCGGCAGCAATGAGCCCCAGAACGCTGCCCGGGTCCGTCACCAGTCGCTTGAAGGGGAGGTACCAGCGCACCTCGTGATCGCCGAGACTCAGGATGTAGCCCCCGCCCACCAACAGGACCACACCGATCAGCCCGACCGACGCCGGCAAGGCGCCGGTGATGAGCCATTCGATCAGGATCGCGAACCCCGGCGTGAGCGTCATCAGGGGTCCGACCAGCGAGACCTCGGTCTTGTGCAGCGCCGCGTTCAACGCCCATCCGCCGAATGCCGATAAGATGCCCCCGCTGAGGACGGCCATGAGATAGGCCGGCTCATGGAAGGGAAAGTCGCGATACCAGAGGATCAGCGGCAGTGTGATGAGCAGGCTGCTGAGGTTGACGTAAAACGTCAGGACCTCGGTCGAGAAGTCGAGGCTGAGATGTTTGGTGACCGCGAGGCGAGAGGCGTGAAAGAAGGCCGACGCCAGCGAGAAGAGGATCCAGAGGTGGGCAATATCGGAGAAATCCATCCGCGGTCATGCCCAACCGGTGCTCGGGTCGACGAACCGCTTGAGCTGACCGAAACGGATGTCCGGATCATCGCCCTGGATGCGCTGATTGAGCTCGGCGAACGCGCGCTGGAACCGGCCTCGACGCTGCCAGCTCTCGACGCTCAATCGACCCTCGCCACGCAGGATCCGCACGCTGGGAACACCGCCGAGCCCGAGCAGACCGGCCCCGCCGATGCCCGAGAAGAGCTTCGGCTGGATGGTCAGGTGCACGACCCCGGCGTCGTTGAGCACTGCCCCGAGGCGGTTGCGCGCGGGGGCATGGAGATTCAGGGCGTAGCAGGGCTGATTCAGTGTCATGAGATCCATGCGCCGACGCGCGTCGCTCCGCTCCAAGCGGCGAGCGGTCGACGCGGGAAGGTCTCGAAGCGCCAGGGACATCTCGCGCAGCCCGGCCCGAATCCGGGCGGACACCGGCAGCGCGCCGAGACCGCGCGCGATATCGGCATCGGTGCGGAGCGCATGGCGATGCCAAGGCGACGGCGGTCGCCGATGCCCGGTGAAGACCTCGAGCAGATCGGCTGCCAGCGACTCGAGGCGCAGATGCAGACGCCGGATGAGATCCTCGAACGCGGGATCGCCGAGCACCTGCCAGCCGGGTAGCTCGATCAGGCAGCCGAGCGGCCGGTCGCCGCGGATCGTCAGCCGCTCGTCGGGCATCGCCAGCCGGGCACCCGGGATGCCGAGGTCGAATCCGGCCAGCGAGGCATGAATCAGCTGCGCACCCAGGAAGGCGAGCGGGTCGATGGCTTGACGGCGCAGCCGGACATCCGCGACGGCGCCGAATCGCCCGGCGCGCTCCAACGGCTTCAAGGTCTCGCCGCTCCAGTAAAGGAGATGCAGATGAAACTGTTTGGCCGCCTGCACGCTCTCGCGATCGTGCGTGTTGGGGTCGCAGTTGAGCGCGAGATGCAGCTCGCCGTCGTCCAGATCGAAGCGGCGTATCACATCCGGGTCGGAGACGAAGCGCACGAAGGCAAGCCCGGTCCGCCAGAGGACGCGGCCGGTGATGGGCTCCACGGCGCAGGGTGTGGCCTTCGGAGGATCCGAGATTTCCGACACCATGAGGTCGAAGAGGCTGTGGGGCGACGCCTTGTCGATCAGGGCCAGCCGGTCGCCGTCGCAGAGGATCTCCCCAATCGTGCGGCGGGCGAAGCGTCGCTCCGGGTCGGGATGCTCGACCTCGGTGCGGGTCAGCGCATACTCGGCCGGCGGCCCCGGGATGCGCAGATGATCCCAAGCGACGCGCATCCGGTCCAGACCGCGGGGATAGAGCGCCGCGAACCGATCAGGTCGCATCGACACCGTCCGGGCAGACACACAAGACCAATCCCATCGCGCCGATCATGGGGTCACCGAGGAGCGCGTGGCTCGTGGCAGCGTTCGAAGGTCGCGCACCACATCGGCGGCCAGCAGGGCCGCCAGTCGGTTGAATGCCTCGGCCATCGCGTCCGGCGTGTCGCCCTGCACCTCGACCTCTGCCCGGTAGCTGCGGTCCCAGACGGAGCGACGGTCGTCGGCGCGCACCAGGGCCAGGTTGAGCGCGCCGACCACCCGCGGTGGCGTCGCCGTCGGCAGATGCTCGAAACGCTCCACCTCGCCGCCGAGCAGGTAGTCTGCACGGACACGGTCGGCCGGGATCAAGGCGAACTCGAAGACCTGCGCATGCCGCACGGCACGGACCAGGTTGCGCGAGAGGGCGCGCGGTACAGGGTCGGCCCAGAGGAGGTCGTCGTAGCGCTGCACCTGCAGAGGCTCGGCCTCGGTGCGGAAGACGATCTGTCGCCCGCCGAGGAAGCCGCGCGCTGCCAGATCCGACACCAGCAAGGTGCCCGGCAGCGCCGCGCCGGCCGGGGACTCCAACGGCTCGGGGTCGAGCGAATAGAAGAGGTCGGGCCGCATGGGCGCGGGCGAGCCGCAACCGCTCACGACCAAGGTGAGGATCAGGGCCGGAAGGACATGGGGCAAGCGTCGAATAGCGATCCTATCGGACATAGGGCGTTGAAATGGCGTCGTCAATCGTTTCAGCGACCGTTTCGAGCGCGTTGAAAGGCGGCTCGAGATCGTCGACGCCTGATACGGGAGATCGACCCTCAGCGGAACCAAGGTGTCTGCTCCTCTTGCTCGCGGCGTTTGATGATCAGGGTCGGATCGCCGCGCAGGTCGCGCGCGAGCGCCGACAGATTGCGGCTCGCATCCTCGATGTTGGTCAAGATGGGGGTCAAGGCGGCGGAGAGTGACTGCAGCAGGAACTGGGTGTCGTCGAGCGAGCTCTGAATGGCCGGGCGGTTCTCGTTGACCAAGCCCCGGATGTCCACCGCGAGATCGCCGTAATCGGCCACCGCGCGCCGGATGTCCTTGGTACTGCCGGTCATGTCGCCGGTGATGAGCGCGAGGCTCGCGGACATTTCCTCCACCGAGCCGAGGATGGCGCCGATCGCATCCGGATCGACCGCGGTGACGAGGTTCTCCGACAGAAGCCGGAGATTCTCGAATGCCCCCGCAAGGCGATCGCGATTCTCGCCTTGGTCCTCCCCGGTGCCGATCAGCAGCTCGATGGTCTTGACCTGGTCGCGGATGCTCGCGAGCGTCGGGGCGATGCTGTCCTCGACCACGATGCGGACCGTCTCGGTGAGCGAGACGAGCCGCTCGGTCAGGTCGACATCGGGGGGCTTGGCGTCGATGACGGCCCCGTCGGCATAGAGATCCGCGGAGCTGCCGGGCCGAATGCTGATCGCCTCCCCCTTCAACAAACCCAGCGGCGCCAACTGCGCCTGACTGCCTTTGGGAATCGGCCAGTTGTCGCGGATCCGCAAGGTCGCGCGGAAACAAGGCAGGGTCGGCGAGCGCGCCGGCATGTCGGCAGACGGCACCGGGCAATGGAGCCGATGGGCATCGGCGCTCGGAAAGACCGGCTCGACCCGCTCGACCAGACCGATGACATAGCCCTCTTGGACGACCTGCAGCCCGGCGTCGAGTCCATCGGCATCGGGAAAATACGCCTGTAGTCGGTAGGTCTTCCCGAACAGACCGGGAAGAACCAGGGTGAACGCAGCCACGGCGAAGGCTGCCATCGCAATCACGAAGATGCCGGCGAACAGAAGATCGCGACGCTCGGCCCGCGCCCGCCGCTTGCCCGGCGCGCCGATCTCGGGCGGGGAATAGAGCCGATCCAGCCGGCGATCTGCCGGGCTCGGGACATCGGTCATGGATGTCTCCACGAGGCTGCGCGCAGCTCCAGACGGGTCGCGCCGGCGGATTCGAGCGCCTGCGGCGTGCCCTCTAACAGGAGTTGGCCGCGCTCCATCACGGCAATCCGATCGGCGGCTCCGGCCAAGGCATCCGGGACGTTGTCGGTCGCAATCAGGCTCAGGGTGCCGTTCTTCCTCAAAGTCTGCAGGACCCCCAAGGTCTCGCGGGGGACAGTCGGGTCCAGTCCATCCGAAAGGCCGTCCCAGACCAGCAGCTTCGGCCGATGGATGAGTGCACGCGCCAGCTCCACACGCCGCTGTTGGCCCAATGAGAGTGCGCGCGGCATGTGATTCTCCAGTCCGTCCAGCCCCAGCAAGGTCATCACCAAGCGCGCCGCCCGTGCCATGTCATAACGAGTCATGGGTGCGCTGCGCAGGGGCAGCAGAAGGTTGTCGAGCACACTGTAGTCGGAGAGCAGCGAGCCGCGCTGCAGCACCGCTCCGATGTCGCCGCGTAGACGCACCATCGCGGCCTCGCCGAGCCGACTCAGATCCTGTCCCAGAACCTCGATTGTACCCGCCGAGGGCCGATCCAGTCCCAAGATCAACCGGGTCAAGAGGCTCTTGCCTGCTCCGTTCGGCCCGCAGATCAGCAGCCAAGCACCCTCCGGCAGCGAGAGCCGGATGTCGTCGAGCGCCATGCGTCCGCCGACATGCTGGTAAACCCCGTCGAGCACCAGTGCCGCAGTCATGGCACCCACAGGGGCCGCCGTCGCCGCGCAAGGTCATGGCCTGCGCCACCGGCACACCGTACGGTCTCGCTGCAGGCCGGAGGCCGGAGGCTGGCGGCTGGCGGCTGCTGCATCACGCCCGCAGAAACAGAATATATAGAAGGTCCATCACCAAGATCGCCGACACGGCCCCGATCATGGTCCTTGTCGCGGCCCGCGAGATGCCCTCCGGGTTGCGCCCCGCGCCTGTGCCGTTGACCGTCGCGATCAGGGCGATCAAGAGCGCGAACAGCAAGGGCTTCACCAACGCCTCGACGAGGGCTCCGACGCTGAGCGCTCGGATCAACGACTCGAAGAGCAGCGCAGGGGAGATCCCCGCTATCGTCCACAACCAGGCGCCGGCCGCCGCAAAGGTGACCAGCGTCCCCCAAACCACGAAGGCGAAGCTCATCAGCAACATCGCCAGCAGGACCGGACCGGCGGTGAACTGGACGGGGTGGATGCCGCTTGCGAGCAGTCCGTCCATCTCGCCGGTCACCGTCAGTGTGGCCTGTCGAACGGCCAGCGCGACACCGGCCCGACCCGCTACCAGGATCCCGACCAGGATCGGCACCAGTTCCATCACGGTCGCATAGGTCAGTGTCAAGACGACAAGCCCGGGTAGATCGAGCTCCGTCAGGATAGACTCGATCTGATGGCCGAGGATCAAACCGAGGGAAGCGGTGACCAAGGTGATGGCCGGAAGAATGGAGAGCCCGGCCTGACGCAGGGATGCGGCGAAGGCCGGCATGTCCAGGCGTGCTCGGCCGAGCAGGATCTTCAAATACAGGCCGAGACAGCTCGCAAGGGCGATGGCGGCGAAGCCGATCTCCTCGATCCAGCCGGTCGGCCCGCTGAAGGGCCCCCTGTGCCTGTCCTCGACTCCCATCACGCCTGACCGGGTCCCCGTGCAGATTGGACATTCATCTTAAACCTCGGGCGCCGCAGCGCTCCATCTCAGATGAGCGCCCCGTAAGGGCCGGGCGCCTTCGGTTATACTCGCGACTTCATTTCGAACGCGCTTCTCGGACGGCGACACCATCATGCTGGATAAGAACTACGACCCCCAAACCCTCGAGAAAAACTGGTATCGCCTCTGGGAAGAGAAGGGCTATTTCGTCCCGGCCGACCAGACCGGAAGCACCCGGACCGAAGGCGCGGACGGCGGAGCCTATTGCATCATGATCCCGCCGCCCAACGTGACCGGCAATCTCCACATGGGGCACGGGTTCAACAACACCATCATGGACACGATGGTGCGCTATCACCGCATGAAGGGCGATCGCACCCTCTGGCAGCCGGGCACGGACCATGCCGGGATCGCGACCCAGATGGTCGTCGAGCGCCAACTGGAGGCCGCCGGCCGAACCCGTCACGACCTCGGACGCGATGCCTTCATCGAGCGCGTCTGGGAGTGGAAGCAGGAGTCCGGCGGCAACATCACCCGCCAGCTGCGCCGTCTCGGCTCCTCGCTGGACTGGCAGCACGAGCGCTTCACCATGGACGAGGGGCTCTCCAACGCGGTGCGCGAGGTCTTCGTGCGTCTGTTCGAAGAGGGGCTGATCTATCGCGGCAAACGCCTGGTGAACTGGGACCCGGCGCTGCACACGGCGGTCTCCGACCTCGAGGTCATCTCGGAGGAAGAGTCCGGCCACATGTGGGACATCCGCTACCCGTTGGCGCTGCCGCCCGGCGCGACGGGCCCGACGCATTTGGTCGTCTCCACCACCCGCCCGGAGACCCTGCTCGGCGACTGCGCCGTGGCCGTCAACCCGGAAGACCCGCGCTACAGACACCTGATCGGCGAATTCGTCGAGCTGCCCCTGACCGGGCGGCGCATCCCCGTCATCGCCGACGAGCACGCCGATCCGGAGTTCGGGACAGGCTGCGTGAAGATCACGCCCGCGCATGACTTCAACGACCATCAGGTCTGGCTGCGCCACCGCGACGAGACCGGGATCGCCGATCAGCCGCACGGCGGTCTGATCAACATCCTCACCCCGGATGCCGCGATCCGCGCCAACCAGCCCGAAGAAGGTGCGCTGCTGCCCGCCGCCTACGTCGGGCTCGACCGCTACGAGGCCCGTAAGCTGATCGTCGCCGATCTCGACTCGCTCGGCCTGCTCGCCGCGGTGAAGGAGCACCGGCTCCAGCAGCCGCGCGGCGACCGCTCGGGCGCCGTCATCGAGCCCTATCTGACCGACCAGTGGTACGTGCGCGTCGCCCCGCTGGCGGAGCCGGCCATCGCCGCGGTCGAGGACGGGCGCATCCGCTTCGTCCCGGACAACTGGAAGAACACCTACTACGACTGGATGCGCAACATCCAGGATTGGTGCATCAGCCGCCAGATCTGGTGGGGGCACCGCATCCCGGCCTGGTACGACGTGGAAGGCAACGTCTATGTCGGCCGCTCGGAGGACGAGGTCCGCGAACGTCACGGCTTCGGCCCCGAGGTTGTACTACTCCAGGACCCGGACGTGCTCGACACCTGGTTCAGCTCCGCACTCTGGCCCTTCAGCACGCTCGGCTGGCCCGAGCAGACCGATCGTCTGAACGCCTTCTATCCGACCTCGGTGCTGGTCACCGGGTTCGACATCATCTTCTTCTGGGTCGCCCGGATGATCATGATGGGACTGAAGTTCATGGGTGATGTCCCCTTCAAGGACGTCTACATCCACGGACTGGTGCGCGACGCCCACGGCGACAAGATGTCCAAGTCCAAGGGCAACGTGTTGGACCCCATCGATCTGATCGACGGGATCGGACTCGAAGCACTGGTCGAGAAGCGCACCAAGGGCATGATGCAACCGCATCTGGCCGAGAAGATCGCCAAACAGACCCGCAAGGACTATCCCGACGGCATCCCCGGCTTCGGCACCGATGCGCTGCGCTTCACCTTCGCCGCACTCGCCACCACCGGGCGCGACGTCAAATTCGACCTGGGCCGGATCGAGGGTTACCGCAACTTCTGCAACAAGCTGTGGAACGCCTCGCGCTACGTGCTCATGAACACGGAGGATCAGGATTGCGGCCAAGCCATTGATGAGTCGGGCGGCGAGCTGGAGCTGTCCGCGGCAGACCGCTGGATCCGCGCCCGTCTCAACGCCACCACGGCCACGGTGACGGACGCCATCGAAGGCTACCGCTTCGATCTCGCCGCCCAGGCGATCTACGACTTCACCTGGAACGCCTTCTGCGACTGGTATCTTGAGCTGTCCAAGCCGGTGCTCACCGGCACGAGCGCCAGCGATGCCGCCAAGCGCGGCACCCGCCGCACACTGGTCGAGACCCTGGAGACACTGCTGCGGCTCGCCCACCCGATCATGCCCTTCATCACGGAGGAGATCTGGCAGAAGGTCGCGCCCCTGGCCGGCGCTCAAGGCGAGACCATCATGCTCGCGCCCTACCCCGTCGCCGACGCGGGAGCCGATGATCCCGAGGCCGTCGCCGAGATCGAGTGGGTCCAGCAGGTCATCCTCGGCGTACGCCGGATCAAGGGCGAGATGAACATCGCGCCCGGCAAGCCGCTCCCGGTCCTGATCGCCAACGCCTCCGAGCAGGACAAGACCTGGCTCGCCGTCGCCCGGCCCTACCTGGATTTCCTCGCCCGGATCGAATCCGTCACCCTGCTCGAGGACGAGTCGAGCGCGCCCGAATCCGCGATCGCACTCGTGGGCAACATGAAGCTCCTCATCCCCATGGCCGGACTGATCGACAAGGACGCCGAGCTCAAACGCCTCGATAAGGAAATCGGTCGCCTGACCGACGAGATCGCCCGCATCGGTCAAAAGCTCGCCAACCCGAGCTTCGTCGACAAGGCCCCGGCCGCCGTCGTCGACAAGGAGCGCGCACGCCTCGCCGAGCAGTCCACGGCGATCGGCAACCTGCAGGCGCAGCGGGAGAAGATTGCGGGGCTGTGAGCCGTGTCGCCGGTCGGGAAGGCGATGAATCGGCCGGACAACGAAAAGCTCGAATGAGGGCGTGGCCCACTCCTTGTGGACGAGGGCATGCTGTGGCATGGTCGAAGTGCACAGAAGGCCACGTCCGTTCGGGTACTCATGACCGAATCAAGGATTCTCGGGACCAATTTCGCCCAGCTCGAAGCGCATGACGAGCAACTCCGCCAAGCGGGCTGGATCGCCGATTCAGCCGTGCTTCGCCATTCGAAGGGGGCGCGCCCCGAGAAGGGCAAGAACCTCGCAATCGCCGAGTGGCCCACGGCATCCGGAGCCGCAGACTATGCGCTCTTCGTCGGCCTGATGCCGCTCGGGACGATCGAGGCGAAACGCGACAATCTCGACGTCTCCGGCAGCCTGCAACAATCAAAGCGGTACAGCCGCGACTTCGCGCTTCCCGAGGCGTCGATAGCCCCCGGCGGTCCTTGGGGCGAGTACCGGCTGCCCTTCGCCTTCTCCACGAACGGGCGCCCTTATCTACGCCAGCGCGAAACGCGCAGCGGCATCTGGTTTTGCGACCTGCGTCGACCCGAAAACCTCGGTCATGCGCTCGACGGTTGGTACACCCCGGATGGGCTCATCGCGCTGCTCAAGCATGACGAGGAACGCGCCAACGCCGACCTCCAGGCTCAAGCCTTCCTATACGGCTTTTCGCTGTATCCCTTTCAGATCGCCGCCATCCAAGCGGCTGAAAAGGCCGTCGCGCAGGGTCGCCGCCTGATGCTGCTGGCGATGGCGACCGGCACGGGCAAGACCAAGACGAGCATCGCGCTCATCTACCGTCTACTGAAGGCCCAGCGGTTCCGGCGCATTCTCTTCCTTGTGGACCGTTCTGCCCTGGGCGAGCAGGCCGCCAACGCCTTCAAAGACACCCGAATGGAAAGCGTCAGACCTTCGCCGACATCTTCGGTATCAAGGAGCTGAAAGAGCAGCAGCCCGATACCGACACCGCGGCCCAGATCGCCCCCGTTCAAGCCATGGTTCAGCGTGTGCTCTATCCGGCCGAAGGCATGGCACCTACTCCCGTTGACCAATACGACTGTATCGTCGTCGACGAGTGCCATCGCGGTTATCTGCTCGACCGCGACCTGTCCGACATCGAGCTCGGCTTTCGCAGCTTCGAGG
>NZ_DATITZ010000237.1:0-23388 GCF_035467215.1 Thiocapsa sp.
CTCACCGCCGATTGGACCCCGCCGGTCATGTGCGGCAACTTCAACACGGTGACGAAGACCTGTCTCGGGGCTCAGGCGCAGTAGTTATTGAACCGCGTCCGGCTGGACGCGGTTCAAGTGTTCACGTGAATTGGGAAAGGAGTTACCGGCGTGTAGGTGCGAATTTATTCGCACGCATGCCGGTTTCGTCCGCGGGGCGCTCGGCGACGCTACCGCCTGGGCTGTGCGAATCGATTCGCACCTACAGGCTGGGCGCTGATTTTCCGGGAATTGCCTTGGTGTTGTGAATGGGCGTTATCAGGCAGCTTCCGACCGCAGCGAGTATCACGATGCCCATGAATCCGATATGCCGATCGCGACGATTCCCGCACCAGGCGGGCCTTGGTCTCGTTTATGCGTTCCTGATTTTGACGGTGATGCCGCTCGGCAGCCTAGCCGGTGAGATCGATACGGCCCTGATCGACCTGGGCGACCGTTCGTTCGAGGTGAAGCAGGCGGCGGTCGATGTGATCGCCGCCGGCGGGGACCCGCGCGCGGCGACGCTCCTCGATGCGCTCTTGGGCGGCAACCTCTATGCCCGCGAGTCGGATCGGCGTCCGGTTCTGGTCGAGCCCGCTCCCGGCGGGTACCGACTCACCGATGCACTGGACGGCAGTGACCTCGGCGAGGTCGAGCGCGGTGCCGTGAAGAAGATCACCATCAATAACCGCATGCGCAACCAACTGCGCACGGCGATCGCCGCCCTGACGCTTGCGAGTCCCGATCCGGAGATTCGTCTCAAGGCCGCGCAGCAGATGCTTGGCGACGCCAACCCGATCGTCGTCGAGGCGATCCGCGAGCAGCTCGGGCGCGAGGACGATCAGCGCGTGCGCGATTACCTGGATCTGAGCCTGGCACTGGCCAGTCTGCGCGACGAGGCCCCGGCCGTCCGGCTCGTCGCCGTGAACGCGCTTTCGGGGAGTCTCTATCCGGCCGCGCGCAACGCCCTGACCAAACTACTGAGCGAGGAGCCCGACCCCGAGGTGCGTGCTGCCGCGGAGCGTTCGCTCGATGCAAGCGAGCAGAAGCTCAAGCTGAACGCGGCGGCGGAGACGCTCTTCTTCGGGCTCAGTCTCGGCTCGGTCCTGGTGCTCGCAGCCATCGGTCTGGCGATCACCTTCGGGGTTATGGGCGTCATCAACATGGCCCACGGCGAGCTGATCATGATCGGGGCCTATACGACCTACCTGGTCCAACAGGCGATGCCGGGGTTGCTGGACTATTCGCTGATCGTCGCCATCCCGGCGGCATTTGTGGTCGCGGGGTTGCTCGGAATCCTGATCGAGCGCACCGTGATCCGCTTCCTCTACGGCCGACCGCTCGAAACACTGCTCGCCACCTTCGGCATCAGCCTGATCCTTCAGCAACTGGTGCGCACGACCATCTCGGCCCAGAACGTGGCGGTGCAGAATCCGTCCTGGATGAGCGGTGCGCTTCAGATCAACCCAGCGCTCGCCCTGACCTACAACCGGCTGTATATCCTGATCTTCGCCTTGATGGTCTTCGTGGCCCTGCTGCTGATCCTCAAGCGCACCGCCTTGGGGCTACAGGTGCGCGCGGTCGCCCAGAACCGGGCGATGGCGCGCTCGATGGGCGTGCGCTCTGCGCGGGTCGATGCACTCACCTTCGGCCTGGGCGCCGGCGTGGCGGGGGTGGCCGGTGTCGCCTTGTCCCAGCTCACCAACGTCGGCCCCAACATGGGGCAGGCCTACATCATCGACTCCTTCATGGTCGTGGTCTTCGGCGGGGTCGGGAATCTCTGGGGAACACTGGTCGCCGGCTTGACCCTGGGCGTAGCCAACAAGCTGATGGAGCCCTGGGCCGGCGCGGTGCTCGCGAAGATCCTGGTCCTGGTCTTCATCATCCTCTTCATCCAGAAGCGCCCGCGCGGGCTCTTCCCGCAACGCGGACGCGCTGCGGACGGGTAGACGCTAGACGAGTAGGTCGGGTTAGGCGCGCCGGCACGGGTCTCGATGATTTACGCCGACGTCGATGCGCGCCGTAACCCGACAGCGGCGGCGGTTGACCGATGCGCCGAATGTCGGGTGACGCTGCGCTAACCCGACCTACAGTCAGGATTTCGAGGTTTCGGAGAGACGAGTATGGGTGTGGTCAGCGTCATGAGGGGTGACAGAGGCGGACAGGCGATGCTGGCCGTTCTGCTGGTCGTCGCGGTCGTGGTGCCGATCCTGAATCTGGTGGTGCCCGAGTCCAGTCCCTGGCATGTTTCCACCTACACGGTGACCCTGCTCGGCAAGTATCTCACCTATGCGCTGCTCGCCGTCGCGGTGGATCTGGTGTGGGGCTATCTGGGCATCCTGAGCCTGGGGCATGCTGCCTTCTTCGGTCTCGGCGGCTATGCGATGGGCATGTATCTGATGCGTCAGATCGGCGATCGCGGCGTCTACGGCCACCCGGTGCTGCCGGATTTCATGGTTTTCCTGAACTGGTCGGAGCTGCCCTGGTTCTGGCAGGGCTTCGACCTTTTCTGGTTTGCCGCGCTCATGGCCATCCTGATTCCGGGGACGCTGGCCTTTATCTTCGGTTATCTCGCCTTCCGCTCGCGCGTGACCGGCGTCTATCTCTCCATCATGACTCAGGCGCTGACCTATGCCCTGATGCTCGCCTTCTTCCGCAACGAGATGGGCTTCGGCGGCAACAACGGTCTGACCGACTTCAAAGACATCCTGGGCTTCGATCTGAAGAGCGACGCGACGCGGATCGGGCTCTTCCTTGCCTCGGCGGGTGCCTTGGCGCTGGGCTATCTGGCCTGCCGCTGGATCGTCACCTCGCGGCTCGGTCGTGTGGCGGTCGCGATCCGTGACGCCGAGGCGCGCACCCGTTTCATCGGATACCGGGTGGACCGGGTCAAGCTCGCCATCTTCACCTTCTCGGCGATGCTCGCCGGCGTGGCCGGGGCGCTCTACGTCCCGCAGGTCGGCATCATCAATCCGGGCGAGTTCTCGCCGCTCAACTCGATCGAGCTGGTGATCTGGGTGGCCATCGGCGGTCGGGCCACACTCTACGGCGCCGTCATCGGCGCTATCCTGGTCAACTACGGCAAGACCTATTTCACCGGCGCCTTCCCCGAGGCATGGCTCTTCGCCCTGGGCGCGCTCTTCGTCATCGTCACACTCTTCCTACCCAAGGGCATCGCCGGGCTGGTCGGCATGATCAGGACCTGGCGACGATCGCGATCCCCGACCGGATCCGCAGCGGAGGTCGCACCATGAAACCGGTCGAGCAACTGCGCGAATCCATGCGCAAGGACCGGCAGTGGAGCTTCATGTACTCCATGCTGGATCTTGATCTGGATGTCAGCCAGGGCGTGATCCTCTATCTGGAAGACGTCAGCGTCAGCTTCGACGGCTTCAAGGCGATCAATAACCTGAACTTTTACGTCAACGCCGGCGAGCTGCGCTGCGTGATCGGTCCGAACGGTGCCGGCAAGACCACCATGATGGACATCATCACCGGCAAGACCCGCCCGGATACGGGCAGCGCCTATTTCGGGCGGACCATCGATCTGCTGCGACTCTCCGAGCCCGAGATCGCCGCGCTCGGCGTCGGCCGCAAGTTCCAGAAACCGACCGTCTTCGAGTCGCACAGCGTCTTTGAAAACCTCGAGCTTGCGATGGCCGGCGACAAACGGGTCTTCCCGACCCTGTTCGCGCGGCTTAGCGGCGAGCAGCGCGACCGCATCCACGAGGTCCTCGGCATCATCGGCCTTCAGGAGCAGACCCACCGCGAGGCCGGGGCGCTCTCGCATGGCCAGAAACAGTGGCTCGAGATCGGCATGCTCCTGATGCAGGACCCGCATCTGCTGCTGGTCGACGAACCGGTCGCCGGCATGACACACCAGGAGATGGATCGCACCGCGGAGCTGCTGCTCTCGCTGGAGGGCAAGCACTCCGTGGTCGTGGTCGAGCACGACATGGACTTCGTCCGCTCCATCGCCAAGCGCGTCACCGTGCTGCATCAGGGCTCGGTCCTCGCCGAAGGCAGCATGGACGAGGTGCAGAACGACCCGCGCGTGGTCGAGGTCTATCTGGGGGAGTAAACCCGATGGGGATCACCTCCTGTATCCTGTTCGAGACGGCGCGCCATGCGCGCGAACGCCCTCGGAGGCCACGCGATGACGACGGACTACGATCAAGACTTTTATGCCTGGTCGCGAGAGCAGGCCAGCCTGCTGCGTTCCGGTCAGTACGGGCGACTGGATGTCATGCACCTCGTCGAGGAGATCGAGGACTTGGGAAAGCGCGAACGGCGTGCATTGGAAAGTCGGCTCGCGGTCTTGCTGGGACACCTTCTGAAATGGCAGTACCAACCGGAGTATCCGAGCCGCAAATCCTGGCGCGCGACCATCAACACCCAACGCCGTGCGATCGCCAAGCTGCTGGACGAAAACCCGAGCCTGGCCGCGCGACTGGACGAGATCATCCGCGACGCCTATCCGGATGCGGTCGACCTCGCCGTCGCCGAAACGCCGTTGGACTACGATGCCTTTCCGGTTGGCTGTCCTTGGGACCAGACGCAAATCCTAGGCACATTCCTGCCCGGCTAAAACGCGTCTTGTGCAGCATGTGATGTGATCGCTTGGGACGAGCCGCCGATGTGCCAGCGCCCTCAGCTGGGACGCGTTTTAGGAATTTTTATCATTCGTGTTTTATCTTGAATCGCGTCGACGCAGAGCCATTTCGGGGCATCGACGCGGCGGTATATGACAAGATCGATCATCACCTAGGACGCGATTCAATATGCTTGCGATTTCGGGACTCAATCAGTTCTACGGCGAGAGCCACACACTCTGGGACCTTGATGTCGAGATCCCCCAGGGTCAGTGCACCTGCGTGATGGGTCGCAACGGGGTCGGCAAGACGACCCTGATGCAATGCATCATGGGGTTGCTCCCGTTGCGCTCCGGATCCCTGAGCTATCAGGGGCAGGATCTCGCCCGACTCACCGCCGAACGCCGAGCACCGCTCGGGATCGGCTATGTCCCGCAAGGTCGCCAGATCTTCCCGTTGCTGACCGTCGAGGAGAATCTGCGGATCGGTCTCGCCGCGCGGTCCGATCGCGCCAAACAGATCCCCGGCTATATCTTCGAGCTCTTCCCGGTGCTTAAAGAGATGCTCGGGCGGCGCGGCGGCGATCTCTCCGGCGGTCAGCAACAACAGTTGGCCATCGGCCGCGCACTCGTCATCGACCCCAAGCTCCTCATCCTCGACGAGCCCACCGAAGGCATCCAGCCCAACATCGTCCACGAGATCGGCGACATCATCCGCCGCCTCATGACCGACCTGAACCTCACCGTCATCCTGGTCGAGCAGAAGCTCCCCTTCGCCCGCCGCATCGCCGATCGTTTCATCATCCTCGATCGCGGACGGCTGATGGCGAGCGGCGCGATGCCCGATCTGAGCGAGGAGCTCGTCAAGCAATACCTGACGGTATGAGTCCTTCAATCTAGATCCGGCAGTTGAACGGCGCCTGGAGTGTGTCCCGCGCGGGGTCCGGCAAGGCACGACGAGGCGGTGTAGGGGTTCTACGTCAGCGAGTTGCGGCCGTTCGTGTCGAGCGCCAAAGGCGCGACCGATGACAGCCCGGGGCAGCGCCCCGGGTTTGAATCAACCCAAACCCTCGAGCCTCGAGCCCTGAAAGGGCGGTCTAAAGATGCTCCGCCACCGGCAGCGCCTCGCGTTTCCGATAAACCGTCCCCTGAAAGAGCGCGATCAGGGTCTCCTCATCGTCGAGGATACGAATCAGATAGGTGGCGAGCTTGGGGTTGATCGAGACCTCCTCTGCCTCGGCGACGAGGGTCCCGCCGCGCGCGGCGGTCATGTAGGAGATGGAGACGTTGATCCCGAGCGCGACCGTGCCGTGCGAGTTGGAGGCGACGGCGAAGACTAGATCCGCCAGGCTGAAGATGGCTCCGCCGTGGACGACGCCGACGGCGTTGCGGTGGTGGTCATGGATCGCGAGCTTGGCCTTGGCCCGGCCGGGCGCCATCTCCAGAAGCTCGATCCCGACGTGTGCAGCGAAACGGTCCTTGAGAAAGAAGTCCTTCAGATCGGCCTGGGTTGGCTGTGGGGACAGCCGGGGGGACAACTGCGGGTTCGTCATGGGTCTCTCCTTCACGACCGATGGTCCGAATGTCGTCGAGCGGGCATGCAACCCCTTCGCCGGACGTGATGTCGAAGTATATCCTTACAGAAAACCGGGCAACCGGATCGGATAGTGACCCATGATCCCAGTGAACAATCGCGCCCTATGGGCGACGCTTCTTTTGCTCCAATGTGCCGTGTTCTTCCCGGCGACGGCACACAGCGGACTCAACGAGCCGCAACGCATTATCCAGCAGGTCTCGGACGGCCTGATGCGCGTGCTGCGCGAGGATCGGAACCTGCTCAAGACCGACCCCGCCTATGTCCATCGTCTGGTCGACGAGCTGTTCTTGCCGCATGTGGATGTCCCGCGTGTCTCGGCCTTGGCGCTCGGGCCCTATTGGCGGGATGCGACGCCGGAGCAGCGTCGGGTGTTCCAAGCGGAGTTTCAGCGGCTCCTGATCCAGACCTATGCCTCCGCGCTCGATGCTTTGAGCTCCTGGGACATCCGCTTCCTCCCCATGCAGTTGGAGCCCGGTGCCACGCGCACGCTCGTTCGCACCGAGATCCAGCAGCCGGGCGGGCAGCCCGTGCGGGTGGATTATCGAATGGCATTCAGCGACGGGCGGTGGCGGGCCTACGATGTCGCGGTCCAGGAGATCAGCCTGCTGGCCTCGTACCGAAATCAGTTCACGTCGGTGGCGCAGCGTCGCGGCATCGACGGTTTGCTCGAGGAATTGACCACGCGGAACGATACCCGCCGTTGATCCGCGGGCATGCCAGGAAGAACTGATGGGGATGTAGGGGCGAATGAAGTCGCCCCGATCATGCCGGTAGATCCGTTCCCGGGAATTACCTTGTCACTGGTAGGTCATTTACCGCGCGAGCGTCGGCGTCAGTGCAAATCCGCGCAGGTTCCTTGAGAACCGCTCCAACGCCTGAATCCCGGTCGCCTCGGCCTGCTGACACCAATCCTGAAGCGCGTGAAGCAAGGCCTCTTGGCTGGGTGCCTTGCGGTCCCAGATTTCCTGCAGGCGCTCGCGAAACTGATAGACGGTGGCAAGCGTCTGATTCTTAGCCAGGATCTGCTCCAAGCTGCTGCGTGCGGCGATGTCGAGACGCTGGCCTTCGGTCAGAAGCAGTCTTCGCGCACGCCTGACCAGGCGTTTGCAGTGCTCCGCGTCGCGGCATAACTCCTCGCGCGAGACCGGGACCATCACCTCTTTTCCGTACCGCGCAAAGACGTGCATCCGGCTCGTGATCACCGCACGCAGGGTCTCGAGGTCCAATTGCGACTTGCCCGGGACCACCTGCGGGTTGGGTGCGACCCGGCGGACCTTCGCCAGCCGCAGTGCCGTGAGGATGCGGATGTACATCCAGCCGATATCGAATTCCCACCATTTCGACGAGAGCCGCGCCGAGCTGGGGAAGGCATGGTGATTGTTGTGCAGCTCTTCGCCGCCGATCAGGATGCCCCAGGGGACGATGTTGGTGGAGGCATCCGGCGGCTCGAAGTTGCGATAGCCGAAATAGTGCCCGACGCCGTTGATGACACCGGCGGCGAAGATGGGGATCCAGAGCATCTGAACGGCCCAGATCACGATGCCGTAGACGCCGAAGAGAACCACATCCAGGAGCAGCATGAGCGCGACCCCCTGCCAGGAAAAGCGGCTGTAAAGCCGACGTTCCAGCCAGTCATCCGGGGTGCCTTGGCCATAACGCTCGACGGCCGCGCGATCGCTCGCAGCTTGTGCGTAGAGCTCCGCGCCCTCGCCCAAGACCTTGCGCAGGCCCAAGATCTGCGGGCTATGCGGGTCCTCGGCGGTCTCGCATTTGGCGTGGTGGCGCCGATGGACGCCGACCCACTCCTTGGTCACCATCCCGGTCGTGAGCCAGAGCCAGAAGCGAAAGAAGTGCGAGACCGCCGGATGCAGATCGAGCGCCCGATGCGCCTGCGCACGGTGTAGATAGACCGTCACGGCGACGATGGTGATATGGGTCATGCCGAGCGTGACGAGCACGGCGGACAGGATGTCGACGTCGAGCAATCCGTAGAGCGTCATGGATGTCCTGGAGGAGTGGTGGTGATGTGCCGATCCGGTCGTGGCCGGTGGCGATCTGGCCCTTTGCCTTTGTCCGGCTAGGGTTTTCTTCCGACCGCTCTTTGTAGCATCAGGTTCCCGACCGCGTCCAGATCGGCTCGCCAGCCGGGGGCGAGCCAGGTCGTCGCCAGTGCGTCTGCGATGATCGCCGGTCCAAGCAGCGTGTGCCTCTGTCCGAGGTCCTCGCGTGTCCAGCAGGCGACCGGCGTCGGACATCCGTAGGCCCTGGAGCTTCCCGTAGGACTCCCTCGGCCGGACGCGCCGATCGGCGGCAGCGCAAGATCCGGGATCGAACCGCGTACGCGCGCCCGCAGATTGACGAGCTCGACCGGCAGATCGAGCCGATGCCCGTAGCGATCGCGGTGCTGTGCGTGAAAGGCGGCGGCGGTGTCCTCGACCCCAGCCCAGTGCAGGTTGAGCGTATGGGATTGGCCGCGATAGCGCAGATCGAGCGAACGCTCGACACGCAGGGCGGCGCGGGCAACACCTTCCTGCTCCTGCTCCAGCTCGGCGATCCCGGACTCGGCGAGCGCGACAAACGCCGCCTCGATTTCGGCATCGCCGGCCTCGGCGAGCAGTCCGAGTCGCGTTCGGGTGAGGGTTCGCCCGGCCGGTGTTACCAGCATCCCGAGAGCGGATAGGACACCGGCATGCACCGGGACCATGGCGCGGGTCATGCCCAACGCCTCGGCCAAGGCGCAGACATGCAGGCCGCCGGCACCGCCGAACGAGGTCAGGATGAACCCGCGCGGATCCAGGCCGCGCTGCACCGAGATCACCCGCAGGGCGCGCGCCATATGCTCGTCGGCCAGACGGATCACGCCCAGCGCGGCCTCTTCGATCGAGAGGCCCATGGCGTGCGCGAGTCGAGCGAGTGCCGCGCGGGCGGCGTCAGGGTTCAGGTGCATCCGCCCGCCGAGAAATCCGTTCGGATCGAGCCGTCCGAGCACCAGGTTGGCGTCGGTCACGGTCGGCTCGCGTCCGCCGCGGCCATAACAGGCCGGTCCAGGGTCGGCCCCGGCGGACTCGGGTCCGACCAGGAGCATGCCGCCGGCATCGAGTCGCGCGATCGATCCGCCGCCGGCCCCGATGGTATGCATGTCCACCATCGGCAGTGCGACGGGGAAGCCGGCGATGTGCCCGTCGGTGGTGAGGCGCGGCTCGCCGTCGACTACGGCGACATCCGTGGATGTCCCGCCCATGTCGAAGGTCAGCAACCGCGCACCACCGGTATGCGCCGCGGCGAAGGCCGCCCCGGCGAGTCCGCCTGCGGGGCCCGAAAGCAGCAGGCGCGCGGTGTGTCGTGCGGCCTGACTAGCCGTCACCGCTTCGCCGCTGCTTTGCATGACCGAGACCCGTGCCCCCGGCAGACCCTCGGCAAGGCAGCCGATATAGCGGGCGACGATGGGTCCGATGCGCGCGTTGATCCAGGTGGCGATCCCGCGCTCGTACTCGCCCACGAGCGGCAGGACCTCGGAGGAGCGTGCGACGAACAGGCCCTCGGGCATCGCGTCCTCCAAGGCCCGCTCGGCACTGTCGTCCAGATAGGAGAAGAGCAGGTTGATCGCGACCGACTTCGGGGCAAGTCGTGCGACCGTCGCCTTGAGCGCGTCCAGGTCGGCCGCGGTCAGCGGTTCGACCCACTGGCCGTCGGCGCCGAGACGTCCGCCGGTCTCGACACAGAGCTCGAGCGGAACCGGCGGGAGGCGTGCCGGCGGTTGAAGGTCGTAGAGGTCCGGTCGTGCTTGGCGACCGATGCTCAAGAGATCGCCGAGTCCGCGATTGGCGACATAGAGCGTGCGGACACCCTTGCCTTCGAGTACGGCGTTGGTTGCCACGGTGCTCCCGTGGATGACGTGCAACCCGGCCGGATCCAGACCCAGCTCGGCGATCCCCTGCAGGATCGCCTGCTCGGGCGCCGCCGGTGTCGAGAGGACCTTATGCGTCCGTACCGAGCCGTCGCGCCAGAGCACCAGGTCGGTGAAGGTCCCTCCGGTATCGATGCCGACGATGATCATGGCGGATGAAGGTCGCTTGGGCCGCAAAGGCCGAGGATGCTCGGCCTGACCTAGTCGCCGGCCCGGACGCGGGTATCGGCCAACGGATCCTCGGCCTCGGGCGGCGGCGGTGCAATCGAGCGTACCCGCAGATGCAGCGCTGCCTTGGCGAGCAGGTGCGCACTGACCGGGGCCGTGATGAAGAGGAAAAGGGTCACCAGGATCTCGTGCAGGCTAAGCCCCTCGCCGCGGGTGCTGAAATAGAGCACCGAGGCGATCAGCAGCGCACCCACGCCGAGCGTCGTCGCCTTGGTCGGGCCATGCAGGCGCGTATAGAAATCGCCGAGCCGGGCAAGCCCCAAGGACCCGATGAAGGTGAAGAGCGCACCGACGACGATCAAAGCCGACAACATCATCTCAAGCATTCAATCGCGTCCTCGGCGTGATGGATAGAGGCTGTACCGGATCATACCCACGCGGCCCCATCAGAGCATGGAGTCGACGCGATTGAAGTAAAAAAACAAAAGGAATTAAACATCATGAAAGCGCGTCAGCTCCAACGCGCACAGATGCCCACGGAGCTCGCCAAGCTCTCGAACAGGACAAAAGTCCACCAAAAGACGCGCTTTCATCACTCGATGATATCGCCGCGCAGCAGGTATTTGCAGAGCGCCACCGTACCGACAAAACCCATCATGGCGATCAGCAGTGCGGCCTCGAAGTACAGCGAGCTGCTCAGATGGATCCCGAGCAGGACCAGCAGGGCGATCGTATTGATGTAGAGGGTGTCGAGCGCCAGGATGCGGTCCGGCTTGTCCGGCCCTCTGAGCAGACGCCAGAGGCTCAGCAGCAGCGCCCCGGAGACCAGTGCGAAGGCGATGGAGACGGCGATGCTCAGCATGGCTCGAAGACCTCTTTGATCGGTGTCTCGTAGCGGCGCTTGATCTCGGCGATCAGGGCGTCGGGGTCGTTGACCTTCAGTCCGTGCACGACCAGATGGCTGCGATCCGGGCTGAGCCAGGCCGAGACGGTACCGGGCGTCAGGGAGACCGTGTTGGCGAGCAGGCTGATCCCGAGATCCGTGCGCAAGGCGAGCGGCACGCGCACGAAGGCCGGCTTGACGTGCTTCGGACCACCCAGGATGAGGGCGGCGACCGCGAGGTTGGCAATCAGGATGTCGTACATGACGATCGCCAAGAATCGCATCAAGGTCAGCGGCTTGTGTATCCTGACGCGCTCCGGCCAGAAGCGCAGCGTGAAGACCGGGATCGCCCATCCCAGGATCAGACCCAAGATGATCTGACCGGGCGACAGACTGTTGACCAGCAGGAGCCAGATCAGGGCCAGGACCGGCGTGAGGATGGGGTGAGGCAGCAGCCTGAGCTTCATCGCTTATGCACTCCGGTCATACAGGTCGGGGGTCGCCCAGCACGGCCCGGATATAGACGCCGGGCTCCAGGAGCTGCTCGGCGGTTGCACGGGTGTACTCGGACAAGGGTCCGGCCCAGATGACCAGCGTGACGCACAGCAGCAGCAGGCCGAAGACCGGCAAGAGACGGCCCCAGTTCGGACCGACGGCGGATCGCCCGGCGGTACCGGTGCGCTCGATCAGGCCCTCGGCGCGGTAGAACAAAAGGCTGCCGCTGCGGGCGAGTGCAATGATGCCGAAGAGCCCGGCGGTCAGGATCACGCCGAACACCCAAGGCATGCTCGGCAGGTCCACCGCGGCGTTCAGCACCATGTACTTACCGAGAAATCCGGACAGCGGCGGCAACCCGGAGACGAGGATGGCGGTGATGAAGAAGAGCGCACCAATCAGGTTGGAGTTGGCGATGACCGGCCCCGGATCCAGACAATCCGCAAGCGTGCCGCGCCCCATGGCGATGATGTCCGCCAACAGGAAGAAGGCCGCCGCCGCGAATGTCGTGTGCGCCAGATAATAGAGACCTGCGCCGATGCTGGCCTCGGTCCCCAGTGCGAAGGCCGTCAACAGGAACCCCACCGACACCACCACCAGATAGGCGACCTGCCGGCGCAGCTCATGCGCGGCCAGCACGCCCAGCGTGCCGATCGCCATGGTCGCGAGCGCGAGCGGCAATAGCCAGGGGCCGATCAGATCCGCGACCGGACCGGCCTCGGCACCGAAGATCAGGGTGTAGACCCTCAGGATGCTGTAGGCGCCCACCTTGGTCATGATCGCGAAGAGCGCGGCCACCGGTGCCGACGTCGACGAATAGGCCGCGGGCAGCCACAGATAAAGCGGGATCAATGCCGCCTTGAGCGCGAAGACCGCGAATAACAGCAGCCCGGCCGCACGCACCACGCCGAGATTCTCCGGCGGGGTTGCCGCCGCCTTCACCGCCAGGTCCGCCATATTGAGCGTCCCGAGGATGGCGTAGAGGGTGCCGACTGCGAACAGAAAGAGCGTGGACCCCGCGAGATTCAGGGCGACGAAGTGCAGCCCGGCGCGCACCCGATTGGCCCCGCCGCGATGCAGCAGCAGCCCGTAGGAGGCAAGCAGCAGGATCTCGAAAAAGACGAAGAGGTTGAACAGATCGCCGGTCAGAAAGGCCCCGCTCAGACCGAACAACTGGAGCTGGAAGAGCGGGTGGAAGTGCCGGCTTCCGGCATCCGTCCCGCGCACGGCATAGAGCATGGCGAAGAAGGCGAGCAGGCTGGTGACGAGCAGCATCCAGACGCTCAGACGATCCGCGACCAGGACGATCCCGTAGGGCGCCGGCCAGTTGCCGAGTGCATACACCAGGATCTCGCCCCCGACGACACGCTGAACCAGGAGCGACACCAATAGGATCTGGATGACGAGTGCGACGAGATTCAGGCTGCGTCGCACGCGCAAGGGCATGACGCGCCGCAACAGCAGCAGCAGGGTGGCCGCAAACAGCGGGAAGAGGACCGGGGCGATCACCAGATGGTTCATTCTCTCGCTCCCCCCCGTGTGTCGCGGCCGTCGTCGGCGTCGATTCGGCCGTCCACCTGATCCGTCCCCAGCTCGGCACGCGCCTTGAGCGCCAGCATGATGATGAAGGCGGTCATGCCGAAGCTGATGACGATGGCGGTCAGCACCAGCGCCTGAGGTAGCGGATCCGTATAGCCGACGGCCTGATCCGAGATCACCGCGGGTTGGCCGACGGTCAGGCGCCCGGTGACGAACAGGAAGAGATTCACGGCGTAAGACAGCAGGGTCAGTCCGATGACCACGGGAAAGGTACGCGCCCGCAGTGCAAGGTAGACCCCGCAGGCGGTCAAGACACCGATGATCACGGCGATCAGGGCTTCCATCGACAACAGCTCCTCAAGCATGGTTCGCCCCGGACGGTTCCGGTTCGTCCGGATGACTGGCATGGTGCATTAGACCCAGGTGCACCAGGATCAGGAGCGTCGCCCCGACCACCACGAGGTAAACCCCGAGATCGAAGGCGATCGCCGAGGCCAGCTCGAAGTCCCCGATCACCGGCCAGTGCACATGGGTAAAGGCCGATGTGAGGAAGGGATAGCCGACGACCAGGCTCGCGAGCCCGGTGAGCAATCCGATCAGCAGCCCGGCGCCGATGACTGGATGCAGGTTGGAGGTCATCCGGTTGTGTGTCCATTCCACGCCGTTCGCCAGATACTGCATGATCAAGGCGATCGCGGTGATGAGCCCGGCGATGAAGCCGCCGCCGGGCAGGTTGTGTCCGCGCAGGAAGATGAACACCGAAACCAGCAGTGCGAGCGGCAAGAGAAGCCGCGTCAGGGCGGCCATGATGACGGGGTGCATGTCCCAGTTCCAGGGCCGCCCGCGTGCGTCGCAGGCCGGTCCGGGTAGACGCAGATCCTTGAGCATCGCGTAGATCCCCAATCCCGCCAGGGCCAGGACCGAGATCTCGCCCAGTGTGTCGAAGCCGCGGAAATCCACCAGGATCACGTTGACCACGTTCGCGCCCCCGCCTCCTGGGATGCTGTTCTCCAGAAAGTAGTTCGCGATGCTCTCGTAGGGCCGCGTCAGCACCGACCAGGTCAGCGCCGCCGCCCCGCCGCCGGCCAAGCCGGCCACCCCGATATCGCGGATCCGGCGCGGCCAGTTCGACTCGGCCGGGCTGTACTGCGGTAGAAAATAGAGCGCCAACAGCAGCAGGACGATCGTCACCACCTCCACCGAGAGCTGTGTCAGGGCGAGGTCGGGTGCCGAGAACTTCACGAAGATGAGCGACACCAGCAGGCCCAAGGCGCCCATGACAATGAGCGCGGTCAGGCGGCGACGGTGCAGGACGACCGTCCAGAGTGCGACGGTGATCAGAGCGATCGTGACCAGCAGGCTCACCGCATCGGCCGGCAAGAGGGTGCGATCGCCGGTCAGCGGAGCGCCGCCGCCCAAGAAACCGATCGTCCCCAGGGTCAGCGCCGACAGGATGAAGACCAGCAGCATGCGTTGCAGCGAGCCGGTATCCAGTGTTCGGGTGACGGCGCCGGCCAGCGCGAGGACGCCCTTCAGGAGCCAATCGAACACGGCCTTGGCATCTAGGCGTCCTTCAAGCCTGGTGGCGAGCTTGAACAGCGGCCCGCGCCCGACATAGAGCAGGATGCCGCCGATCGAGGCGGTGAAGCTCATGATGAGCGCGGCGTTGACGCCGTGCCAGATGGCCAGATCGTAGTCCGGGGGGGCGGTCTGAAGCACGCCTGTTGCTGCAACCAGGAGCAGCGGCGCCACGGTAAAGGCCGGCAGGATTCCGACCAGCAGACAGATCGCGACCAGGATCTCCACCGGCACCTTCATCCAGCGCGGCGGCTCGTGCGGGGTCTTGGGCAGATCCACCGGATCGCCGTTGAAGAAGACGTCGTGGATGAAGCGCAGCGAATAGGCCACGGCAAAGATCCCCGCGAAGACGACGGCGCCGGGTAAGAGCCACTCCCAGGTATGGTTCGCCGAGAAGGTCACCGTCTCGCCGAAGAACATCTCTTTGGAGAGGAATCCGTTGAAGAGCGGGACACCGGCCATGGCTGCTGCGGCCACCATCGCCAGCGTTCCCGTGTAAGGCATGTAGCGCCAGAGACCGTTGATGCGGCGCATGTCGCGCGTCCCGCACTCGTGATCGATGATCCCTGCGGCCATGAAGAGCGACGCCTTGAAGGTCGCGTGGTTGATGATGTGAAAGACCCCGGCGACCGCGGCGAGCGGTGTCCCGATGCCGAACAGCAGCGTGATGAGGCCGAGATGGCTGATGGTCGAATAGGCGAGCAGACCCTTCAGATCATGCTTGAAGAGGGCGAAATAGGCGCCGATCAGCAGGGTCGAAAGCCCCGCGCCCATGACCAGGACCGACCACTCGGTCGTCCCGGAAAGCGCCGGAAACAGGCGTGCCAGCAGGAAGACACCCGCCTTGACCAGGGTTGCCGAGTGCAGATAGGCCGACACGGGGGTAGGTGCCGCCATCGCGTGCGGAAGCCAGAAATGGAACGGGAACTGCGCCGATTTGGTGAAGGCACCCAGCAGGATCAACACCAGCATCGGGGTGTAGAGCGGGTCGGATCGGATCAGGTCGCCGTTGGCGAGGACGACGGAAAGATCATAGCTGCCGACCATCTCGCCGAGCATCACGAAGCCGCCGAGCATGGCGAGCCCGCCCAGCCCCGTGACGGCAAGCGCCATGCGCGCCCCCGTTCGGGCATCCTCGCGATGCTGCCAATAGCTGATAAGCAGGAAGGACGAAAGGCTGGTGAGCTCCCAGAACATCAGCAGCAGGATCAGGTTCTCGGACAGGACGATCCCGAGCATCGAGCCCATGAAGAGCAGCAGATAGCCATAGAACCGGCCCATGCAGTCGCGCTCGGCCAGGTAGTAGCGCGCGTAGAGGATCACCAGCAGACCGATCCCCAGGATCATCAGGGCGAACAGCAGACCCAACCCGTCGAGTCGGAACGCGAGATCGAGTCCCAGCGCGGGTATCCAGGGGATGCGTTGTACCAGGGTCTCGCCCAGAAACGGGGCGGTTACGCTCGGAGCCAGCGCGATCAGTGCGGCCAGGGCCACACCTCCGGCCATCCAGGCCGACTGCAGCCGGCCGAAGCGCGACACCCACGCAGCCAGACCGGCCCCGATGAAGGGAATGAGAACGACGAAGAGAAGATTCATGGGCGGGACTGCCTGAACGGGAGGACGGTGACTCGCTCGAGGCAAGGATACCACCGTCCGTTCGCAGGCGTCCCCTTGCGGCGTCGTTGGGGTCGGTGGACAGGTGGCTGGTTTCGGATTGCCCGGCCCAGGAGGCGAGCTAACGAGCGGATGCCTTGAGCACCCATTGACCGAGCGGCAGGATCAGACCCGAGGACTCCGCTACCGGGATGAGCTCGCCCGGCGAGACCATCCCGCGCAGTGGATGCCGCCGGGGCCGGCTCGAGACGGGCGCGCAGCCAGGTGATCCGTTCCTCGTTCAGGATGCGGTAGCTGATATCGAATGCCTCGCCCGCGCACGCCGCCTGCCAGGGTCAGCCGGCCGGTGTCGCGCGCCACGCGTGCATCGACGCGCTGCTCCGGATCTTCGAGCAAATTCAAACCGAGCGTCGCTTCGTTGGTCTACGAGGGGAAGACCTGCCGGACGATGCCCTCGGGTGCCAGATAAAGGGCCTCGACGTTCTCGTAGAAGGGCAAAAGTGCACGGGCCGTCGTCTCGAATCCTTCGATGCGTCCTCCGCCCTGATGGACCAATGCGGCCAGCGCGTAGGTCACCGACCCGGCGCAGGACGTCCTCGGCTGCGTCGGCGTCGGGAGGACGCAGCCGGCTTTGAATGACCCGCGAGCGAGAGTCTGTGGGTGTCGGTTCGACTGTGCGATATCGTCTATTCGGTCTCGACGCCCTCGGCCATGATCGCCAGGCCAAGACTTTCCGCAAGTGCGACGAAACTATCGGCCGTGGCGTCTGCGGAATCCTCGAGGACCTCGTGCACGAACGCCGGGGCGATCTTCAACTGATCGAGCGGCAGCCGCTTGAGATACGACAACGAGCAGAAGCCCGAACCGAAGTTGTCCAGAGCAAAGCCAATGCCGATCTCCTTCAACGCAATCATCTTGGCAACAGCAATTCCCGCCGTGTACGCCCGGCATCGATCGATGCCGACGTGCACGCGTGTGGAGAGCATTCAGGGATAACCGACCCCTCGCCGCCGGGGGCGCTGCTGAAACGGTTGGCTTTCGGTGACCCTCAAGCAGGCCTTCGGCGCTGAGTTGTTTGCGGACGAAAGGAGCGCTCACCGGAATCTGCCTCGCAAAGGATCGGCTGACGAGTTGATCCATGACATCCCAAGAGCTCCGCCATTCGGGGAGTGGCGAAGGTGATGCGACCCTCGATGTCGACCGTCCAAATGCCTCGCTTGCGGTGTCGAGGATCTCTCCTCGGCGTGCTTCAGGTCCGCCTCGCGCGCTCGTCGAGCTGCGACAGGTGGCTGGGTGCGATCGCATCGGGAAACGGCATCCGGGCGATGGCAAAGCCCCGGAAGGCGGGATTGCCCTTTGCATCGTCGAGGAAGAAGGGCAGGCGCCCGATGATGCCGATCTGGCCTTGCACCAGCTGATAGGGACTGGACAGGATCAACCGGCCGGTCTCCAATGCCAACCTGGCATCGGGGCTGCGAACGGGGTCGTTAAGCAAATCCAGACCGATCACCGGCTCGTTGTCGGTCAGTTGAAACCCATCCCGAATGACGCCGTCCGGCGCCAGGAACAGGGCGTCCACCCCGGGGTGGCGGGGGAGCAGCGCCTCGCCGATCCCTTGGAAATCGTCGATTCGGCCTCGAGCCTGTTGCGCGAGTGCGGCCATGGCATGCGTTGCCGACAGACTCGGGTTGCTCCCGTGTACCTAAGAGTAGACCTTATCTCACGGGTCGGCGTCGATCGAGCTCGACGAGCGGCGGTGTGCGTGCTCGGCACAGCGCGCCCGCGGCATTGGGGCTTTCCAATTTCCTCCCGAGCGCCGATGATTCACCGCATGGACGTTTTCCCTCTCCCCATAGCACGTATCGGCATCATCGGCGGCGGTCAGCTCGGCCGCATGATGGCCAAGGCCGCGAAACGGATCGGTTGCACCTGCGTGGTGCTGGACCCGACACCGGGCTCGCCGGCCGGCCAAGTCTCCGGACACCAGATCGTGGGTGCCTATCACGATCCTTCCAAGCTCCGCGAGCTGGCCGAGTCCTGCGATGTCGTGACCTTCGATATCGAAGACATCGATGCCGAGACACTCATCCAGCTCGGACGCGAAGGGCATAATATTCAACCGCCCCCGACCGTCCTTGCCTTGATTCAGGATAAGCTCACGCAAAAACGTGCACTGAGCGCGGCCGGCATTCCGACCGCGCCCTTCGAGCCGATGCCCGAGCCCTCGGCCGAGGCCTTCGCCGCATTCGGTTATCCGCTGGTCCAGAAGGCCTGTCGGGGCGGCTACGACGGCCGCGGTGTCTCGATCCTGGACGGCCCCGAGGACTTCGACACACATCTGCCGGTGCCCTCGCTGGTGGAGCGCTTCATCCCCGCGGCCAAAGAGCTGGCGGTGCTGGTGGCGCGCGGGCTCGACGGGGATCACCGCTGCTATCCCGCGGTCGAGATGTGTTTTCGACCGGGCGAGAACGTGCTCGAGATGCTGCTGGCCCCGGCGCAGATTCCGGCCGAGACGGCCGCCGCGGCCGAGCAGCTCGCGGTGCGCACCGTGGATGCCCTGGGCGGCGTGGGCATCTTCGGGGTCGAGATGTTTCTGACCGAGGCAGGCGATTTGCTGGTGAACGAGGTCGCGCCCCGCACCCACAACTCGGGGCATCACACCATCGAAGCGAACATGACCGACCAGTTCGAGCAGCATCTGCGCGCCGTCGTGGGTCTGCCGCTGGGGTCCACCGAGCAGCTCTGCCCCGCGGCCATGATCAACCTGTTGGGCGCGCCCGGCCATCGGGGGCGTCCCGTCATCAAGGGTATGGCCGAGGCCCTGGCGATCCCGGGCGTCTGTCTGCACCTCTACGGCAAGGCGGCGACCTCGCCCTTTCGCAAGATGGGTCATGTCACGGTCCTGGACCGGGACATCGAGCAGGCCCGCATCAAGGCCGAGCGGGTCCGTCGTCTGATCGAGATCTCGGGAGAGGATCACCCATGACCACATCCAACACATCCCCGTCGTCGGCGAATCGCCCGGCCCGCGTCGGCATCATTATGGGAAGCGATTCCGACCTGCCGGTGATGCAGGATGCCGCCACGGTGCTCGGCGAGCTCGGCATCGCCTACGAGATGACCATCGTCTCTGCGCACCGCACGCCCAAGCGGCTCTACGATTATGCCGAGAGCGCGGTCGAACGTGGTCTGTGCGTGATCATCGCGGGTGCCGGGGGTGCGGCGCATCTTCCCGGAATGGCCGCCGCCATCACGCCGTTGCCCGTCATCGGCGTGCCGGTGAAGACCTCCAGCCTCTCGGGACAGGATTCGTTGCTCTCGATCGTGCAGATGCCGGCCGGCGTGCCGGTGGCGACGGTCGCCATCAACGGCGCCAAGAATGCAGGGATCCTCGCCGCCCAGATCATCGGCGCCTCGGACGCGCAGGTGCGTGAACGGATCGTACGCTTCAAGCAGGATCTCGAAGCCATGGTGATGGCGAAGGTCACGGCGATGGAGCAGCAGATGTGAGCCCGCCGCAGATCGTCGCTCCGAAGGGTCGCGGAGTCAGTGTCAGAAAGAGGTCGAGTCGCGAATCGTTGTCGTAGTCGACAACGACGACCATGGTAACCGTGTTCGATCGTCGAGTTGTCTGAGGGTCGTGAACCCTCGGTGGAGTTCTCCGAAACTCGCCTTAAACCGCGCCCGGTGCGGTATGCGTCATATGTCGGAGTGGTTCGGCCGTCCCAGCTTCGACGACGTTCTGAGCCGGCGCGGTTTAACTTACCAACAAACATCGAGGGTTTCTCGGCACACCTTCTCCGTTTTTCCTCTACAGTCCTTCGTTCCCGCTTTTCCCCATCCTGAACCGCGTCACCACAGACCTCGGTTGAGTCAGGCCGCGTCGATCCAGCCTGAAGGCCCCGCATGGTCCAGCAGACGCGGTTCAGTTTAGCAACCGACCTCATGCGTCGCCGGAATCAACTCCGCGACCGCGTCGTGTCGGTTCGCAGCAGCAAGCAAATCTGGGATGTCCGCCTCGACGATCTCCACCCCCTTGCTCTCGCAAAACCGCCGTTCCTTGTCGGTCGGATCCGGGATCAGTGCCCAACCGGCCGGCGTTCCTGCCCCGTAGATCAGGTCCGACATCACCATCCGCTCGGTATCGCGCATCAGACGCAGCCCCAGAAAGAGGTACTGCCGTTCCTGCCGATAGGTCTTGAGGAACGCGGGGATCCCGAATCCGCCCATCAGCTCGGTCAGGTAGTCGACAAAGTCCGCATCCGAGGCGATATAGGTCGCGTCCGGCCGCGGGCTGCCCATCGGTTTGAAGAGCACGGGAAGCCGCTGATCGACCTCATCCAGCTCGACCTGGCGATAGGTCGTCCCATCGTAACGATCGAGCCGAAAACGATAATCGGTGCCGCCGATGCGTGCGATGCCGCGCACCAGCGTATGCGGGACTCCGAGGTAGGAGTCCTGCAGCTGAGTATCCCGATTGATGTCGATGACGTAGCGCGGCTTTAGATCCTTCAGCCAGTCATGCAGCGGCGCGCGGGTCCAGGAGCGCCGGCCGTAGGTGGTGTCGAGAAAGCGGTTGACGGCACTGCGGCCGCGTTTGAGCTCCACGTCCATGGCCGCACGGGGAAACTCCCACATGAGCCTTCGCGACATGGGTTTGCCGTTGTTCAACGCGATGATGAGGCTGTCGCTGTCCGCCGGGATGGGCTCGCCGGTGGCGGTATCCACCGCGCCCGTCAGTGCAGCGGGACCGAGATAGGGAATCAGATCGCCGCGCGTGAGCGCGGCTACGAGTCGTTGAAGCATCGTGGGACCTATTGCGACCGAGAGAGGACGTCGAGTAGGTAAGCAAGAATAACGCCACCCCTGACATCCCAAGATCACAGCCAGTCCCCGGCGGTACGGCACCTCAAATGTCCCAGACCCTCCGCCCGATGTCCCCTTCCCGACAATCCGAGTGCTTGATCCCCTCTCCCCCGTTCTCCTGACCCGCGTCAACTCCAACGCGGTGCTCGAACGTCCGCACGGGACTTGAGCCTCGCGTCGAACCCCGGACGCGGTTCAGCCGGGATCCGTGCGCTTGCGTCGCCGCTCCTGATGAAATCCAGCCTCCCGAGGCTTGCGCTCGTACGAGGGCTGATCGGGCCGAGCGCCGCCGGGGCTATCTCCACCGCTGCGCCGCGTCCCGCCGGCTGCCCCATCCGCGAGCGAGATCCGCAGCGCCTGTCCGCGGACATACACCCGCTTGAGATGGTTGAAGATCTCGCGGGGCATGCCCTCCGGCAGATCGACCAGCGAGTGATCGTCCCGGATGTCGATTCGGCCGATATAGCGGCCTTCCAGGCCGGACTCGTTGGCGATGGCGCCGACGATCTCGCGCGGAGTGGCGCCGTGCTGGTGCCCGACCTCGATCCGGTAGCTGGTCAGACCCTCGGATCCGCGGCCCTGCGGGCGTGGCCGGTCGCGACTGTCCTCGCGCGCTCCCTCATGCCGCGGCGCTCCGCGGTCGCCGTCGCGGGGCGGGCGCGGAGGACGTCCATCGTCGCGGCCTTCGGTCCGCGGGCCGCGCTCCGGGCGCTCGGGGCGTGTCGCCGCCGGGCGAGGCAGATCGGTTTTGACATCGAGCGGACGCTCGCGCTGAGTCAGATAGGCCAGCGCCGCGGCGATGTCCATCAACTCCATCTCCTGCTCCGTCCCGAGTCGTGCGACCAGACGGTAGAAGAAATCCAGATCCTGCTCGGTCAGGGTCTTGCGCAGCTCCGCGGTGAAACGGTCGATGCGCGACTCGCTGAGCTGAGAGGCCGAGGGCGGCTCCATCGCCGGCACGGTGCGCCGGATCGTGCGCTCGATCGCGCGCAGCAGCCCGCGCTCGCGCGGCTCCACCAAAAGGATGGCCCGCCCGGCCCGTCCGGCGCGCCCGGTCCGCCCGATCCGGTGGACATAGGCGGAGGGATCGGTCGGAATGTCGTAGTTCACCACGTGGCTGAGCCGCTCCACGTCGAGCCCGCGCGCGGCCACGTCGGTGGCGACCAGGATATCGAGCTGGCCCTGCTTGAGCCGCTCGACGGTGCGCTCGCGCATCTCCTGACTCATGTCGCCGTTCAGGGGCTCGGCCGCGAAGCCGTGGGCCTTGAGCTTGTCGGTCAGCTCGACCGTGGCGTTCTTGGTCCGCACGAAGATCAGCATGCCGTCGAACGGCTCAAGCTCCAGGATGCGGGTGAGCACGTCGAGCTTGTGGAAGCGGGTGACCACGCAGTGGTGCTGATCGATGGTGTCGACCGTCTCCGAGTCTGCAACCACGCGGATCTCGACCGGGTCCGACAGCCGGGTCTGGGCGACTCGGCGGATCCCCGCCGGCATGGTGGCGGAGAAGAGCGCGACCTGACGGCCGGGCGGGGTCTGCTCGAAGATCCAGTCGATATCCTCCGCGAAGCCCATGTTGAGCATCTCGTCGGCCTCGTCCAGGACGAGTGTCTTGAGCACGTCGAGCGCCAGGGTGCCGCGCTTGAGATGGTCCATGACGCGTCCCGGCGTGCCGACGATCACCTGCGGGTTGCGTTTGAGCTGACTGAGCTGCAGGCCGTAGGCTTGACCGCCGTAGATCGGCAGGACGAGAAAGCCCTTCAGATGCTGTGCGTAGCCTTGAAAGGCTTCGGCGACTTGGAGCGCAAGCTCGCGGGTCGGCGTGAGCACCAGGATCTGGGGTCCGCGCTGCGTGGGATCGACGCGGCTGAGCAGGGGCAGGGCGAAGGCGGCCGTCTTGCCGGTACCGGTTTGGGCCTGGCCGAGCAGGTCGCGCCCGGCGAGTAGATGCGGGATGCATTGGAGTTGGACGGGTGTCGGGGTCTCGTAACCGAGATCTTCGACCGCTTGTGCAACGGCGGGGGCTAGGCCGAGCTGGCCGAAGCCGATACTCGTGTCGGTGGTGTCCATCGTGGGGCCTCGAAAGAATGGCGCGTCCGGCGGGAAGTCCGGCGGACCATCCAGGGGGATTCGCG
>NZ_DATITZ010000238.1:0-4970 GCF_035467215.1 Thiocapsa sp.
CCATGGACCCCAAGTCCCGAAAATTCCTGGAAGAACAGATGGAAAGCTTCTTCTTCGGCGCCGGCGTCGCCCCGCCGCCGGATTACCGGCCACCCCAGGCTTGACGTAAACCCGGGGGTCCGGTCTAATATGCCCCTTCGCGCAAGCCCAGGTAGCTCAGTTGGTAGAGCAGAGGACTGAAAATCCTCGTGTCGGTGGTTCGATTCCGCCCCTGGGCACCATAAACTCAGACAGCTAGCACAACCCTCTGAAATACCGTGGAGTGATCCGCTCAGCATGGCTGCTCGGCATAGTGCCTCGGCCTGCCCTTAGGATCCCGGCGTTAGCAGGCGCGGCCTCCCTCATGCAGATTCGGTCAGGTGCCGCAGTCGTGCGGTATCGGCACCTTCGCGAACCCTCCCTCTCCCTCGCGCGGACCTTCGGAGGAAACGAAGCCAGGGCGTGAAGGTTGACGCCTTCTCAGTTGGCCGAACCAAGCTTCCTCGGATCCGTCGATCAAGCGTCTCGCAGGCCAAGACGGCTCCCGGCTCATCGGTAAACCTCGCGCCGATGCCCGATCTCCAACACCAGGACCACACAACGGCCGTCTTCGATGCGACAGATCAGCCGGTAATCCCCGACACGGTAGCGCCACAGACCGGCCAAGGGTCCGCTCAATGGCCGACCGAGGTGTCGCGGGTCGGCTTCGGTCTCCAGGCGTTCGGACAGGAAGCGTCGAACTCGGGTGCGTGCCGCCCGGTCCAGCCCGGCCAGGGTACGGACCGCTCGCGGGGCGACCTCAACGCGCCAGGTCACGGTCGAGGTACGCGTCCAGCTCGTCCAATGTCAGCGGCTTGCCCCCGCTCTCGATCTCGCGCAGGGATTCCTCTGCCGCGCGAATGTCCTCCACGTCCTCCAGGTACGCCGCCACCGCTTCACGGAGAAGGTCGGCTTCCGGGCGTCCGGTCAGCGTGGCCAGGGCGTGCAGGCGAGCGGTTGTGGTCGGGTCAAGGCAAGTGTTGTGCATGGCGTGGCTCCTGGTTGATTGACGTGATCTCCAAGTCATGGCCTTCATGAGATTCCCTCGGTTTTTCGTCTTCCAAGGGAACGGGTTCATGCGACCTGCTTTTCTCCCTTTCCAGGGTTAATCAAGTCCTTCGGAAACGACATCGGGGAAGTGTAACCGAGGGTGGAATGCAGACGCTTGCGGTTGTAGAACACCTTGATGGACTCGAAGGCGGTGGCCTTCATGGCATCGCGGGTTGCGACGCACTTCCCGAAGACCCGCTCGTTCTTGAAGCTGTTGAACCAACTCTCGGTCGGGGCATTGCCCCAACGATCGCCCTTGCGGCTCGTCGAACAGACCATCCCGTACTGCGCCAGCTTGGCCCGGAAGACATGACTGGCGCACTGGCTCACCAGATCGGAATGGTGATCCCGGCCCAGGGCCGACTTGCAATGAAACCAACCCATGGGCAGTGCGCCGGTGACGAGATCGGCCGTCATGCGCGGCTTCAGCGACCAGCCCACGACCTCGCGGTTGAACAGGTTCAGCACCGTAGGTGCGAATTTGTTCGCACGAGCAGCCGCAAACGCAACCGCCGCACAAAAAAGGGGCCTTAAGGCCCCTTGCCAAACACCGAACCGGACGCGATCAGCCCAGCAGCGGTGCAATCGTCAGACTGACGATGGCCATGACGTTGATGAGGATGTTCATCGAGGGACCGGAGGTGTCCTTGAAGGGATCGCCGACAGTGTCGCCCACGACGGTGGCGGAATGCACGGTCGAGCCCTTGCCGCCGAGGTTGCCCTTTTCGACGAACTTCTTGGCGTTGTCCCAAGCACCGCCGGCATTCGCCATCATGAGAGCAAGCAGAACGCCGGCGAGCAGGGCGCCGCCGAGCATGCCGCCCAATGCCTCCGGACCGATGCCGAAGCCGACGACCGCGGGCGCGCTGACGGCGATGACGCCGGGCAGGATCATCTTCTTGATCGCCGCCGTGGTGGCGATGTCGACGCAGCGGGCCGTATCCGGCTTGGCCGTGCCTTCGAGAAGGCCCGGGATCTCGTGGAACTGCCGACGAATCTCGTTGATCATCTCGAAGGCGGCATCGCCGACCGCGGTCATGGTGATCGCGGCGATCAGGAAGGGAATCGCACCGCCGATCAGCATGCCCATCAAGACGTCCGGATCACCCAGGCTCAAGGTGAAATCCGGAATCAGAACATGCAGTGTCTCGATGTAGGCGGCGATGATGGTCAAGGCGGCCAATGCCGCGGCACCGATCGCGAAGCCCTTGCCGATCGCAGCCGTGGTGTTGCCCAGCTCGTCGAGCGAGTCGGTGATCTTGCGGGTCTCCGCACCCAGACCGCCCATCTCGGCGATCCCGCCGGCGTTGTCCGCGACCGGGCCGTAGGCATCGATCGCCATGGTGATACCCACCGTGGCCAGCATACCGACCGCAGCAATACCCACGCCGTAGAGACCGGCCATGTGGCTGGAGACATAGATGATCAGGGCGATGGTCAGCACCGGGATGACGACCGACTGCATACCGACGGCCAAGCCCGAGATCATGACCGTTGCCGGACCCGTTTCGCCCGACTTGGCGATGCGGCGCACCGGCGCGGCGGAGGTGTAGTACTCGGTCACCAGACCGATAATGATGCCGCCGACCGCACCGGCGAGGACCGACCACCAGATGTGGTTGGACACATCGATCATCCACACGACCAGGAAAGAGACAAGGATGAAGAGCAGCGTGGCCCCGATGGTGCCCGTGCGAAGCGCAGTGGCCGGCTTGTTGGCCGAGACGGATTTGACGAGAAAGATACCCGCAATCGAGCAGAGCAGACCGGCCGAGGCCAGAGCCAGAGGCAGGAACATCAGCGAGGACTGCGCGCCGAGCACAGCCAGGGTCGTGGCCGACATGGTTGCGGCGATCGCGATGGTCGCGATCTGCGCACCGCAATAGGACTCGAAGATGTCCGAGCCCATACCGGCCACGTCGCCGACGTTGTCGCCGACGTTGTCGGCGATGACGCCCGGGTTGCGTGGATCGTCTTCGGGGATTCCGGCCTCGATCTTGCCGACCAGATCCGCGCCCACGTCGGCGCTCTTGGTGAAGATGCCGCCGCCGACACGATAGAAAAGAGCGACCGACGAGGCGCCGACGCCGAAGCCGTGAATGGCGTGCGATGCCTCGGGATTACCGCCGAAGAGAAGATAGAGGAAACCCAGACCCAAGAGACCCAGCGAGGCGACCAAAAGACCCATGACCGAGCCGCCGTAGAAGGCGACCGTCAAGGCCGCGGGCGCACCGAGCGTGTGTGCGGCCGTGGTGGTGCGCACATTGGCCCTGGTCGCCGAAAACATCCCGAGAAAACCGGCACTTGCAGACGCACCAGCACCGACGACAAAGGCCAGCCCCGTCTTCCATCCCAAGAACCAGGTCAGCAGCACGAGGACCACGACGCAGAAGGTGCCCAACAGCATCAGCTCGCGCTTCATGAACACCATGGCGCCGAGATGGATCTCGTCGGCGATCGCCTTGATCTTGTCGCCCCCTTCGGGGTAGGCCAAGACCAGCTTGTAAATATAGTAGGCCGCCCATAGCCCGAACATGCCGAGCAGCAGCGGGATCAACGCGTTGAAGGACATTGGATCTCCTCAGTTCATCGGTCGTTTTGGTGATAAAACCGCAAGGTTTATAGCAAATATCACCCGGAAAAGCGATTCGACCGTCATTGAGCTGTCACATACAAACCATTGATATCAATCGCTGCCGGCACCTGACGGTGTTGCAGGGGATGGGGTGCTCGCGGATGAGTCCGCTAGGGATCGGGCCTTCAAGGAGGTGCCGTCCAAGTCCGCCAGCCGGCGTTCCAGGCATTCGATCGTCTGCTGCTGGCGCTCGACCTGTTTGAGCAACGCGGGAAGGCGAATCAGGGCTGCACTTTCGCGAAGGGATTGCTTGACCGGACGCGCGGGTGTCCCGAAGACGGCTACACCGGCGGGAATATTCTTGACGACGCCGGCTTGCCCGCCGATGCGTGCGCCGTCGCCGACGGTGACGTGATCCGAGATCGCGACCTGCCCGGCCACCACGACGCCTTGCCCGAGCTTCGAGCTGCCCGCGACGCCGGATTGGCTGACCAGAATGCTGTGCGGACCGATATCGACGTTGTGGGCGACCTGGACCAGGTTGTCGATCTTGGTGCCCCGCCCGATGCGCGTTATGCCCAGCGTGGCCCGGTCGACACAACTGTTGCAGCCGATCTCCACATCGTCCTCGATCACCACCCGCCCGAGCTGCGGGATCTTGCGGTGCGCCGTCCCGTCCCAGCGGAAGCCGAAACCGTCGCCGCCGATCCGAACACCCGGATGCAGGATACAGCGATCGCCCAAGGTCGAGTCGCGCAGGATGCTGACGTTGGGCCCGATCCGACAGTCGCTGCCGATCCGCACCCCGATGCCGAGATAAGACCCCGGACCGATCCGCGAACCCGAGCCGACGCAGGTATCGGCATCGATGACCGCACCTGCACCGACCTCCACCCCCTCCCCGAGCCGAGCGGTCGGGTGAACCGAGGCGCTCGGATGAACACCCTGGCTCGCCGCGATCGGCGCGAACCAATCCGCGATCTCGAAGAAGAGATTGCGCGGCTCGGCAACGCGCAGCAGCCGCTTGCCGAGCACCTCCGGAAAGCCCTCGCCGACCAGGACGAGCGCAGCCGCGCTGCGCGCCACGGCATCCGCTTGGCTGACCTCTTCGGCGAAACACAGGTCCTGCGAGCCGGCTTGGTCGAGCGTATTGACGCCATGAATCTCGGCGTCGTCGGGGACCGCGAGTACGATCTGCAGCCGGTCGTAAAGGGCTTGGATGGAGAGTGTCATGGTGCGGGCCAGTAGAAGGATTGGGCTACCGCCCCGGTCGCGGGGAGCGTGATATTGAGGGTCTGCGCCTGTCCGGCATGCTCGACCGTCAGGA
>NZ_DATITZ010000239.1:0-14435 GCF_035467215.1 Thiocapsa sp.
CGCAACGCCGGCCCGGCGCGCGCGGGGCGTGCAATGCGGCGAAAAATCCGCGTGTGCTCGGTATATCTGCACAGCCTCGACGACAACCCCGGACATCAATTGAAGACAACAACGCAAGAGGTCACCCGGATGAGAATCCTCCATACCATGCTGCGGACCGGCAACCTGCAGCGCTCCATCGATTTCTACACCGAGATCCTCGGGATGCAGCTCCTGCGTCGAAAGGACTATCCCGACGGCGAGTTCACGCTCGCCTTTCTCGGCTACGGCGACGAGTCGGAGCAGACCGTGATCGAGCTGACCTACAACTGGGGCGTCGATCACTACGACTTGGGCACCGGATACGGCCATATCGCCATCGAGGTCGACGATGTCTATCAGGCGACGGACCGGATCAAGGCTAAGGGCGGTAAGGTCACCCGCGATGCCGGGCCCATGAACGCCGGCACCACCATCATCGCCTTCGTCGAGGATCCCGACGGCTACCCGATCGAGCTGATCGGCGCAAGATATCGGATCGTCCGCCATCCACACACGACCGGACCATGGACCGGATTAGGCGCTTCTTCGGGTCGGCGGGATGGCGACTGATCGCGCCAGGTGGCGGAAAAGAGGCGCAAGACTGTCCGGCGGCTCCCCGCCGCTGAAGAGCGCAGGCCAGGCGTCGTCGCGCGGTATGGCATCGGGAAGAGGGTCAAGGCCCAGGTCGGCGATCGCCGCCGCGAAGGGCGCGAGCGCTTCGTCGCCGACTTGGTCGAAGACGACGCTGACCGGGAGTCGCGCCCCTTGCCGATGAAGGTCCTCGACGAGATCAGCGACAGACTCCAGCGCCCAGACATCCGGCCACGCCGGCCGCGTGGGGACCAGGAGCCGATCGACACCGGCGAGGATCTCAATGACCTCGGGGCTGACGGTGGGCGGGCAATCGACCAGGACGGCATCGAAGCGCATGGCGCGCTCGGCCCAGTCGTGCCAGAGCGCAAACCCGCTGTCCGCCCGCACGGCGATTCCGAACCGGTCGGCGAAGCGCTCGCCCCAGGCCGAGGCCGTGCCTTGGGGATCGGAATCCAACAGCAGCACGCGCGCATCAGGCGCGGGCGAGTGCTGCTCCGGGTGAGTGTCGGGTGCGCATCCACCAGCCAGACGGACCGCGCAGCCGATGGCGAGGCTGGTCTTGCCCGTTCCGCCCTTGCGATGCCAGAAGGCGATGCGTGGCGGGGCTAAGGGGAATGTGCTCATAACGCTCCAGCTCGGTCGATGCGGTCCGGATAGCGCGATCGGATCATGCTCGGCCCCCGGTCGCTTCAATCGACCCGCCGCAACAGATCGATCCGATGCGGCTTCCAAAGGCGCACGCCTTGCGGTGTCAGGTGGCGCTCGAAGGCCGCGCGGATCTCGGCCAGGCGTTGCGCGTCGAGATTCCGCTCACTGTGGGTCACGTCGATGAAGCGTGCGGCGAAGCTCTCCCAATCGGGGTAGATGCCTTCGGACTCGAAGAAGACCTCTTCCACCAGCTTGAACAACCCTGCATCGACGGCTTTTCGGAGGGCCTCGAACGCGGCCTCGCGGACCAGACGCTCGTCGTCGATCAGGCGCATGACGGCGTTGAAGTCACCCCAGTAGACGGGCTCGCAGACATAAAGCAGACCGCCCGGGACCAGCACGCGATGGATCTCGCGCAGTGCTCGATCCATGGCCGCGACCGGCACATGGTGGAGTGACTTGAGCATGACGACGAGGTCGTAGCTGGCATCCGGATCCGCGATCGACTCCGCGCCGCCGTAGCGAAAGGACACCTGCGGCAGATCCGCGATCGCGAGGTTGCGCGCGTGCTGGATGCGATCGACCTCGGTCGCGGTGATGTGGGCCGCGCCGAAGCGGGTGGCCAGCGCACGGGTCATGTAGGCGGCGCCGCAACCCAGCTCCAGGACATGACGGTCACGCACCTCGATCAGGTCACCGATGAGATCGATCTCCTCGCAACGGCAGTAGGTATTCGGATCATTGATCTGCATGATGTACAGCAACTCCTTCGAATAATCGATGGCCGCCTTTGATGAACGAAGCCCGATGGTCATGACCGACTTCACCCTGCATCCCCAACTGCTGGCCGATTGCCATCGGCTGGGCCGGTTGTCTGCGAGTGATCTGCTCTTGCATCGCAACGCGGCCGTGCCCTGGTTGATCCTGGTGCCCGAGAGCGACTTGGGCAACCTGTTGGATCTCCCGAACGCGCAGCGCGATTCGGTCCTCGCCGATTGCAAGCGCGTCTCGGACTATCTGACGGCCGTTCTCGGATGCCCCAAGGTCAACGTGGCCTGGATCGGCAATCTGGTGCCCCAACTGCATGTCCATGTCATCGGCCGAAGCCCGACCGATCCCTGCTGGCCCAAGCCCGTTTGGGGACACCTGACCGAAGCCTTTGAGTACACCTCAGCCGAGATCGACGCGATCCGAGCCGGGCTTGTGAGCGACTGAGCGTCCAAGCGGGTCGGACCAGCGCAAAGTCGTCGCAGTGGTCGGCGTGATGAGCACGACCGAAGAAGGCATCGAATCCCCTCCTTCAACTCGCCACTGGACACTCGCGACTCATCACGAATAGAGCCGCAACCCCGCGGTCGACTCGGCCCACTGCGCCTCGTCCGCACTCAGGCGCTGCTCCAAGTCGCCCGGTCGAGCCTCCGGGTCATCGACCCACTCGCGCAGAAAGGTGCCGCCGGAGAGCAGATCGATGGCGAGGCGCTCGGTCTCGTATTCGTAGGGGAAGTCACGCCAGATCGGATAGTCCGGGTATTCCGATCGAACCGCCTTCAACAGAAGCGCGATCAAACGGTAGGGCTTGAAGCGATCGTGACGGTAACCGGGATAATCGGTGTGGATCTGAAGCCCCGAGCAGAGCCGGCCGGCATGCTTGTGGAAGGTCGGCTCGAACCAGCAGGGGCGAATCAGCGCGCCCTCGGTCCATTCCGCGCATTCGGCGCGCATGCGTCCGAGCACGCGCTCGAAGTCGATATCCGGGGCGCCGACCACCTCCAGAGACACGGTCGTGCCGCGCCCTTCCGACAGCGTCGTTCCCTCCAATAAGACGGTGCCCGGGAAGCAGCGGGCCATATTGAGACTCGCGGCGTTGGGACTCGGGTTGATCCACGGCAGCTCCATGACCGGCCAGCCGAAACCGGGCCCCGACTCGGTTCTATAGCCGTCCATCGCGATCACCTCGAGGTCGATTTCGTGGCCGCGGTAGTCGACGAACCAGCGGGCCAGCTCGCCGAACGTCAGACCGTGACGCATGATGAGCGGACCCGCACCGACGAAACTCTCCCAGCCCGGCTCCAGGATGCTGCCCTCGATCGGGCGGCCGGCGGGGTTGGGTCGGTCCAGAACCCGAATGGCCTTGCCGGCCGCGGCGCAGGCATCGATCAGATAGGCCAGGGTCGTGACATAGGTATAGATGCGGGTGCCGATGTCCTGCAGATCGACCAGCAGCACATCGAAGCCATCGAGCATCGCATCGGTCGGATAGCGCACCCGCCCGTAGAGGCTGAAGACCGGGATGCCGTGTCGCGGATCCAGGGCGTCTTCGGTCTCGACCATGTTGTCCTGCTTGTCTCCGCGCATCCCGTGCTGAGGGCCGAAGGCGGCAGTGACATCCAGATCGCCGAGGTCCATCAGGGCATCCAGGCTATGCCGGCCCTCGGATGTGCAGGACGCGGGGTGCCCGAGCAGTGCCAGACGGCGACCTTGAAGGGGTCGGCGCAGCCTTTCGTCTTCCAATAGCCGATCGATACCGAGTCTCACGATGTTCAGGCGGGCGTCATTGAGATATCCAGCCGTCAAGGATAACCGAAGACGATCGGGCTTCGGGTGCTATGATGCGCGCCGCGTTCGCCGACCGCCCGCTCCGAGACCTTTGTCGAAGACCGTTTGAATCCTGCTCATTTCGTTGTTTGCTCCATGCACCTTCGCGATTTTTACTACGACCTGCCCGACGACTTGGTCGCCCAGCGCCCGCTGCCCGATCGCGGCGCGTCGCGCTTGCTGGCACTCGACCCTGCGGGTGAGGTCTGTCGTGACCTTCTCTTTGCGGATTTGCCGCGACTGCTCCGGCCGGGCGATCTCCTGGTATTCAACAACACGCGGGTGATGCGTGCCCGGCTGTTCGGGCGCAAAGACACCGGCGGTCGGGTGGAGATCCTCATCGAGCGTGTCTTGGATGCGCGCGCGGCGTTGGCCCAGGTCCGGGCAAGCAAGTCGCCCAAGCCCGGGTGCGCGATCGATCTCGACGGGGGAGCGCGGCTCATCGTGGGTCAGCGCGAAAATGATCTCTATCGGCTCGGTCTGATCGAGAGCAACTTCGCCGATCTCATGTCGGAGCAGGGCCATATCCCCTTGCCGCCCTACATCCAGCGTCCGGACGATGCCTCCGACGAGGCGCGCTATCAAACGGTTTACGCACGCCACAGCGGGGCCGTCGCCGCCCCGACGGCGGGTCTTCATTTCGACGAGGTCATGTTGGACCGTCTGCGGGAGATGGGCGTCGGGTTCGCAGAGGTGACGCTGCACGTCGGTGCGGGAACCTTTCAGCCGGTCCGAGTGGTCGACATCGATCGACACGAGATGCATGCTGAATGGATCGATGTGAATGATGAGGTCTGCCGTGCGGTTCGGTCCACGCGCGCAAGGGGTGGACGGGTCGTCGCCGTCGGTACCACGAGCGTGCGCAGTCTCGAGAGCGCCGCGGCAGACGGCGAGCTCAAGCCTTTTCGGGGCGACAGTCGCCTTTTTATTCGGCCCGGCTATCGGTTTCGGGTGGTGGACGCGATGATCACCAACTTCCACCTGCCCGAATCGACGCTCCTCATGTTGGTTTCGGCCTTCGCGGGTTATCGTCTCGTCATGGATGCCTACCGCCATGCCGTGGATGCGCGGTATCGGTTCTTCAGCTACGGCGATGCGATGTTCTTGAGCCGCAGTGATTAGAATAGGGAGCCTAGTCACTCATCGGCAGAGTGATTCCTCGGCTGCGCGGAATCGGATTCGGCGCCGAATTGCTCAATCGGCTTGACATCCAATGCAGATCGCATAAATTAGAGACCGAGCCGCACGACGGCTCGATTCTCTTTTCAGGGATTACCCTTTACCCGTTTTGGAGGTATATCACGTGGAGTACGCTAACCTTAGCGTCGACGAGATTCAGCAGCAGCTCGCCGAGATCGAAAGCAGCAAGGCCGAGCTGAAGCGCGCGTTGGAAGTACGCCGTCAGGAGGCGAAATCGGAAGTCGCTCAACAGATCAGAGGCTTGATCGCGCAATACGGCTACGAATTGGAAGAAATTTTGCCTTTGGTAGAATCCAAGCGTCGGCGCGCGGCCGGCTCGGTCCGGCGTTCCTCCACCGGGGGGCGGCAGTATACGCGATATGTCGATCCGGAAAATGGAGACAACGTCTATGTGCGTGGCGTTCTTCCCGGTTGGATGAAGCAGAAGATGGCGGAGCAGGGCTACGACCCGTCTTCCAAGACCGATCGCGAAGCCTTCAAATCCAACTATCTCCAGGCGGTCGACGCCTAGGCGCGATTGATCCGGCGATTTTCCAGGCTCCATCTCGGCATCCATTTCGTCATCGGACGGCCTCGTTCCGATCGCATGAACCGCTTTCAAGCTCGGATGTCGAGATGGTAGGTCGGGCGGTTGCCCGCCTCCGGTCAAACGGACTCGGAAAACCCACATATAAATAGGGCATGCGCGGCGCTGGCTTTCATTGAGCGCATCGCGTAGACTCCGCCTCTCGCATCATCCGGTCGATGCGTCGTCTCGCGGCTGACCCCACCTTTATCCAAGGCTTCATCCCCGAACGCCTCTTTTCTGCCTAGGCCGGTCCCGTGCTTGCGCGGTTTTAGGCCGGTTTCAGGAGTTTTCATGTCATTTGATTCACTCGGCCTTCAGGCCGACTTGCTGCGTGCCGTGGCAGCGCAGCGTTATGCCCGTCCGACCCCGATCCAACGGCAGGCAATACCGGAGATTTTGGCCGGTCATGACTTGCTTGCCGGGGCGCAAACAGGAACCGGCAAGACGGCGGCCTTCGTGCTGCCGCTTCTGCAGCGGCTCTCCGAGAAGGGTCATCCGCAACGTCATCCGCGTGCTCTGATCTTGACGCCGACGCGCGAGCTTGCGGCCCAGGTCGGCGAGCGTGTGCATGCCTATGGTCTGCACTTGCCTTTGCGCTCGGCGATCGTCTTCGGCGGTGTCGGTATGCAGCCGCAGATCAATCAGTTGCAGCGTGGTGTGGATGTCCTGATCGCAACCCCGGGACGTCTGCTCGATCATGCCGGCCGACGCACCGTCGATCTGTCACGCGTGGAGATCCTCGTCCTCGACGAGGCCGATCGCATGTTGGACATGGGCTTCATCCACGACATCCGGCGCATCATTCAGCTGCTCCCCGAGCGGCGTCAGAATCTGCTGTTTTCGGCGACCTACTCCGACGATATCAGGCGTCTGGCCGACGGACTGCTCAAGCGCCCGAAGCTGATCGAGGTTGCACGCCGCAACACGGCCGCCGAGTCGGTCACGCAGGCCGCCCATCCGGTCGACAAGGCCCGCAAGCGCGATCTTCTTGCGCACCTCTTTCGCAGCGAGGGTTGGCATCAGGTGCTGGTGTTCACGCGGACCAAGGCCGGTGCGAATCGGCTGGTCGAGCACTTGGGCCGAGAGGGCATCACGGCCGCTGCCATCCACGGCAACAAGAGCCAATCGGCCCGAACACGCGCCTTGGACGATTTCAAGCGCGGTAGCGTCCGGGCATTGGTGGCGACCGATATCGCCGCGCGGGGATTGGATATCGTCGATTTGCCCCAAGTGGTGAACTTCGAGTTGCCGAATGTGGCCGAAGACTATGTTCACCGTATCGGGCGGACCGGTCGAGCAGGCGCCGGCGGAAACGCGTTGTCCTTGGTCAGTCATGACGAGCAGGGTTTGCTGCAGGGAATACAGCGGCTTCTTCGCAAAGAGATTTCGATGAATCCCGTGGTCGGTTTCGAGCCGTCGCTGGTTCCGCCCGAATGCGAGCCCGATCGCAGCCTCGGCGGTCGCCGCGATTCGCGTGGTCCGAGCCGACCGGCGCGCAAGCCGGCTGCGACCGCTTCGCCTGCGGCGAAGCGGCCGTGGCGTGGCGGCGACCGGCGCGGGCGTGCCGTGACGCCCTAGGGGCTTTCAGGCCCTCGCGGGGAGGCGGGCCACCCGCCCCCGCGACCCCTTCGTCTCCAACGGTTGGGGACAAAGACCGTCGAAACAGTTGCGTATTGATTTTTCGACCGTTCTCACTTTCTCTTCAATGCGCTCTCACGGAACTCTTGAATGATGAATATTTACGTTGGCAACCTGGCCTACGGCGTGACCCAAGACGAGCTGAAGACCGCATTCTCCGCGTATGGCGAGATCTCGAGCGTGAACTTGATCACCGACAAGTTCACCGGCGAATCCAAGGGCTTCGGCTTTGTCGAGATGCCGAACAACTCCGAGGCCGATGCCGCTATCAAGGGGCTGAACGAGACGCCGCTGAAGGGCCGCAACCTGAAGGTCAACCAGGCCAAGCCGCGCGGTGAGCGTCCCTCACGCGGGCCGCGCTGGTAAGCTGACTTCGGCTTCGGGGCATTGCCCCGAGGTCGTTTTCGAGGCATGCCTCGAACACCCGAGAAAACGGGTACTTCCCTCACTGAACTGCGCCCACTCCCGATGTCGCTCGACCTGATTTATCGCGTTCGCCCCGCCTCTACGCAAGCCCACCAATTCCACGTCGACATCGAGATCCCGAATTCGGGCGCCGAGCTCGTCGAGCTGTCGCTGCCCGCGTGGATTCCCGGCAGTTATATGATCCGGGACTTCGCGAGGAATATCCTGACGCTCGTTGCCGAATCGGCCGACGGAACCCCGCTCGAATGTCGAAAGCGCGACAAACAGACCTGGGTCTGTCCGACGGCGGGCCGTGCGATCAAGGTGCGTTATCAGGTTTATGCCTGGGAGCTCTCGGTTCGAGCGGCGCATCTCGATACGGCGCACGCCTATTTCAACGGCTCCGCGCTACTGATGCGGGTTCGGGGTCTGGACGGCCAGCCCTGTCTCATCGACCTATTGCCGCCCGACGGGCGAGTCGACGGAGATTGGGAGGTCGCAACCAGCCTGATGCCGGAGCTGATCGATTCGCGCGGTTTCGGGCTCTATCGCGCCGAGAGCTATGACGACCTGATCGATCATCCGGTCGAGATGGGCTGCTTCGAGCGGCTCGCGTTCGATCTCGCGGGCGTGCCGCATCGCATGGCGATCACGGGTCGCCAGCACGCCGATAAGGCACGACTCGAGAGCGACCTCGTACGCATTTGTGCCGAGCACGCGGCCCTGTTCGGTGAATTGCCGATCGACCGCTATCTCTTTCTCGTCACCGCACTGGGCGAGGGCTACGGCGGATTGGAGCATCGCTTCTCCACCAGCCTGCTCTGCTCGCGCAGCGATCTACCCCATCCGACCGACGAAAAACGCACCGATGCTTACGTCCGCTTTCTGGGCCTATGCAGTCATGAGTATTTCCATCTCTGGCATGTCAAGCGCATTCGGCCTGCAGCGCTGATCGATGGCGGGCTGGATCGGGAGATTCACACGCGCACGCTTTGGGCCTTCGAAGGCATCACGTCGTACTACGACGAGCTCGCCTTGGTGCGCAGCGGTTGTATCGACACCCGGACCTATCTCGGCCTGCTCGCCGCGACCATCACCCGCCTGATGCGAACCCCGGGGCGCGAGGTGCAGAGCCTGGCCGAGTCGAGCTTCGATGCCTGGACCAAGTTCTATAAGCAAGACGAAAACGCACCCAACGCCATCGTGAGCTATTACGTCAAGGGCGCCTTGGTCGCCTTGGCGCTGGACTTGACGATTCGGGCAGGGACGCAGGGCAGGTCATCGCTCGACGACGTCATGCGCGCGCTCTGGAGCCGCTATGGCCGCACCGGTGTCGGCGTTCCGGAGCGCGGGGTCGAGGCGGTCGCGACCGAGGTTTCGGGGCTCGGTCTCGACGGCTTCTTCTCGGCCGCCCTGGACGGGACCGCGGAGCTCGATCTCGAGCCGCTCTTGTCGGGGGTCGGGGTCGCGATGCGGCTGCGTCCGGCAGACGGGCCGAAGGATCAGGGCGCGTGCCCGGAGTCCTTCGAGCATCGGGAGGCGCGCCCGAGCCTGGATCTGCGCCTGCGTCCGGGCGCCTCCGAGGCGATCGTGCAAAACGTCATCCGCGGCGGGCCGGGCGAGCGCGCGGGAATCGCCCCCGGAGACGTCGTGGTCGCGGTCGACGGCCTACGCGCGACCGCGGAGAATTTGGAGTCCCTGGTCGCGCGTGTTTCGACCCCTTTGGGGATCCGGATTCATCTGTTTCGGCGCGACGAGTTGATCGAGGTGCTTGCGAGTCCCGCGCCGGCACCTTCCGATACCTGTGACCTGATGCTCCTGGATGCGGTGCCGCCGGAGGTGCTCGAAGCTCGCACGCGTTGGCTCGCCAGCGTCGTCCGCGACGGCGGGGGTCGCGAGGCGTGACACTCGGCTCGAGGTCGCATGACCCGGACGCGTCCCCGGAGCCCCTCGACCCGGAGCGGATCCTCGCGGCACTGTCACCGGGTGCTCGAGGGGCAATCGCGCGTCTGGAGATTCACACGGAGATCGACTCGACCAATCGCTATCTGATGCGCGAGGCGGCGACGGGCGCATCCTGCGGCACGCTCTGCCTCGCCGAGTGTCAAACCGCTGGACGGGGGCGTCTCGGACGTCCCTGGATCTCGCCTTTCGGGGCCAGCCTTTATCTGTCCATGCTCTGGCGATACAGCGCGCCGCCGGCCGCCTTGGGCGGCTTCAGCTTGGTCGCGGGGGCCGTCGTTGCGGACGTGCTGCGTCGGATCGGGGTCGAGGGCCTTGCGCTTAAATGGCCGAACGATCTGATTTGGGGTCGGCGTAAGCTCGGCGGGATGCTCTTGGAGGTGGCCGGCGAGGCCCGAGGCCCCAGCGCTCTGGTGGTGGGGGTCGGGATCAATGTCCGGATGGCGCCCGATCAAGGGATCGGCATCGACCAGCCGTGGGTCGACCTCGCAGAGGTGCTCGGTCATCCGACGGTCGGTCGCAACGCACTGGCGGCGCTGGTTGCCGATGCACTGATCGACGCATTCCAGCGCTTCGGTCGCGAGGGCCTGACCCCGTTCCTCGCGCTTTGGGCCGAGTTCGATGCCTTTCGCGGAGAGTCGGTGCGTATTTTGCTTCCGGACCGAGAGATTCGGGGCAGGGTGCTCGGCATCGCTTCGGACGGCGCCTTGCGGCTCGATACCGCCGACGGGGAAATGCAATTCCATGCGGGAGAGGTCAGTTTGAGACGCGAGGCCGAGTTCGGAGGCGAGGGCGAGCGATGATGCTGCTGCTGGATATCGGAAACACCAACCTGCGCTGGGCGCTGTCGGACGGCGGTCCTCCCGGCGAGGTTCGGATCGTGCGCCACGGGGAAGCTGTACCGCTCGATCTTCTGGCCGACTGGGAGCGGCTGGAGGTGCCCGAGCGCATCGTCGCGAGCAACGTGGGCGGTGCAGCGGTCGCCGCGGCGATCAGCCGCGCGAGCCGGGCCTACTGGGGGCTCGAGGTTGAATTCGTGCAGACCCGAGCGCAGTTCGGCGCCCTGTGTATCGCCTATCCCGAGCCGGAGCGCTTCGGTGTCGATCGCTGGCTGGCCCTGGTCGCCGCCCATCGTCTCGTCCCGGAGACGGTGTTGGTCGTGGATGCCGGAACCGCGGCCACCTTCGACCTCCTACTTGCCGACGGGCGTCATCTCGGCGGTCTGATCCTCCCGGGGGTCGAGATGATGCGTGCGAGCCTTCTGGCCGGAACCCTCATCCCGCGGATCGCCTCCGAGCCGACCGACGAGCCTTGGGCGACCGATACGGGACCCGCCGTCGCGGCCGGCAGCCTTCAGTCCATCGCGGCCCTGACTACGCGTCTCTACGATCGACTCGAGCGGCAGACGCAGACTCCCCCGGCGCTGATCTTGACCGGCGGCGACGCCGAGCGTCTGATCCCGGCGATGGATCGGCCCGCGCGAGTGATGCCTGATTTGGTCTTGCGAGGGCTATTCGAGGTCGTCTCGGGGAGTTCGTCTCGGGCGTAGCCCCGCCCGGCGGATGCGTGTCCGCCTCGATGGGTGGCCCGAATCGGGTGCGTCGGATTGCAGGTGCACGGTGAGTGTGCATGCGGTCACGGACGGGTATTTGGCGCCCTCGACAGGAATTGAACCTGTGACCTACCGCTTAGGAGGCGATCGCTCTATCCAACTGAGCTACGAGGGCGTGCTGTCGAGCGCCGTCGGCCTAGTGTAACCCGGGGAATGACCGCAGGCACCGGTCAGGATCCTTTTCAGGCCGATTTCGGTTGAAGTCCATCCGCAATGCGGTGATTATTGAAGCGTGATCAGGTCCATACGTCCATGTCTATGACCAATCTGGCTCAGCCCGACGTCACTATCTTTCTCGATCACGCCGGCGTGATCAGGCGGGCCGCGTTGTCGCCCGCGATCCGTGGCGAGGCGCTGGATGCCTGGGTCGGGCGTCCCTGGGCCGAGACGGTCGAGTCGTTCGGAAGCGAAGGCCTGCAGAGTCTCGTCGACGACGCTCGGCACTCGGGTGTCTCGGCCTTCCGGCAGGTCAACCAAATCTTTCCGTCCGGGTTGCGTCTTCCGATCGAGTATACCGCAGTGCGTTTAGGAGGCGATGCCGGTCTGGTCGCCATCGGCCGCAGTCTCCAGGCCGTGACCGAGCTGCAGACGCGCCTAGTCGAGGCGCAGCAGACCATGGAGCGGGACTATTGGAAGCTGCGCGAGGTCGAGACCCGGTATCGGCTCTTGTTCGGATCCTCCAGCGATGCGGTGATTTTGCTGCGCGTCAACGGTCTGGCGATCCAAGACGTCAACCCCGCCGCGTCGCGCGCCCTCGGTGGTACGACCGCCGGGCGTCGGCCGTTGGTCGGCAAAGACTTTTCCGGCGAGTTGGTCGACGGCGAGCGCGACGTCTTTCACGCGATGCTCCAGCGGCTCGACGATCAGGGCAGCGCCCCGGGTATTCTGCTGCATCTCGGACCGGAGCGCGCCGCTTGGTTGGTGCGTGCGTCGCGGCTCGCGTCCGAGGCCGGTTCACTGTACCTTCTGCAGCTGACCGCCACCCGGGAGTTGTCGACGTCTGGGCCGTCTGCCGACGGGGAGTTTACGGACATCCTGATCGAGCGCTTGCCCGACGGATTCGTCGTCGCCGATCGAGACGGCTTGATTCGCTGGGTCAACCCGGCCTTCCTCGATCTCGTTCAAATGCCGACCTCGGGCGGGGTATTGCAGCAGAGCCTGGGACGTTGGCTCGATCGGCCGGGCGCCGATATGGGCGTGCTGTTGACGACGATCGCGCGACTCGGCGTCGTCCGTCCATTCTTGACCAGTCTCCGCGGCGATCTCGGCGCCGAGACGGAGGTCGAGATCTCGGCGGCCGGCGATCTGGACAGCGATCCGACCTCGATCGGCATCTTGTTCCGCGATGTCGGCAGGCGTCTGCCGCGGCGAGATAGCGACGAGCGCCTCGGCGGGCGCTTGACCGCCTTGACCGGTCGGATCGGAAAAGGCCCCTTGCGCGCCCTGGTGGACGAGGCGGTCAGCGTACTCGAGCAGCATTATATCGAAGAGGCATTGGAGCTCACGCGAGGCAACCGCACCGCAACCGCGGACCTTTTGGGTCTGAGTCGCCAAAGTCTCTATGTCAAGCTCAAGCGGTACGGTATGGATCAGGACACGGTTACGGATCCGGGAAGTCGAACCTAGACCGCGTCCACAGCGAGATGCTCATTTTCGAGTGAGCGCGACGTTTGGTGCATCCACGGCCCTTAGTGTGGACGCGTTTTAAATGATATATTTTTTAATATCTTAAACCGCGCCGACTCCAACGGGCGTCAAGTCTGCCGGGGCCGATACCATCCAGAAACATCGCATACCGCGCTGGGCGCGGTTTAAGCATCGGAGTGCAGCCCACTTGACCCCCGATCTCATCTCCTCGCCGGCGTTCGGGCACGCCGATCTATCCAATTGCGAGCGCGAGCAGATCCAGCTCGCCGCATCCATTCAACCCCATGGTGCCCTGATCGTTTTGTCGGAGCCGGATCTTGTCGTGATCCAGGCGAGCGAGAACGCGCGCAGCCTGCTGCGTCTCGACCGGGATCCGATCGGGTGTCCTCTCGTCGACCTCGTGCCCATCTTGGCCGCGCGGGTCCGTCCCAGGCTCGACGATGATCTGGGGCAGATCCCGCTGGTGTTGCGAACACCGGTGGAGGCGCACCCGGAGCGCGATTTCGATGCCATCGTGCATCGTCCGCCGGCGGGTGGATTGGTCGTCGAGCTCGAGCCCTCGGGGGCTGCCGTCGATCTGTCGGGCCGGATCAACGCGGCGCTGCAGACGATTATCGCCTCGGCGTCGTTGCGGTCTTTGTGCGACGACGCCGCCCGGATCTTCAAGTCGATCTCCGGCTACGATCGGGTGATGGTCTATCGGTTCGACGACGAGGGGCACGGCGAGGTCTTCTCGGAGCAGCGCGAGCCCGAGCTCGAGGCCTACCTCGGCAACCGTTACCCGGACTCGGATATCCCGCAGATCGCACGTCAACTCTACGAGCGCAATCGGATCAGGCTTCTGGTCGATGTGGACTACGAACCCGTGCGTCTCCACCCCCGGGTCTCGCCCGTCACGGGGGAGGATCTGGATATGTCGCTGTGCACCCTGCGCAGCATGTCGCCGATCCACATCCAGTATTTGAAGAACATGGGCGTCGGGGCGACCCTGGTCGCTTCGCTCTTGGTCGGTGGCAGGCTGTGGGGCCTCATCGCCTGCCATCATCGCGGGCCGCGCTTCGTGCAGTACGAGATTCGGGCGGTCTGCGAGCTTCTGGCCGAGGCGGTGGCGACGCGGATCGCCGCCCTCGAGAGCTTTGTCCAGGCCCAGGCCGAGCTGTCGGTGCGGCGACTCGAGCAGCGGATGGTCGAGGCGATCTCGCGCGAGGGCGACTGGACCTCCGCCCTCTTCGACGATCCCCGAACCCTGCTCCAGACCGTCGATGCTGCGGGAGCGGCCCTGCTCTGCGACGGTAGAATTCTGACGACGGGAGACGTTCCCGGAACCCGTGACCTACGCGAGATCGGCGCCTGGCTGGATACTCAGCCGCAGCGTGCGGTGATGGCGACCGCTTCGTTGCGGCGCGACGAGCCTCGTCTCGCCTATTTGACCCCGGTGGCGAGCGGTATCCTCGCGGCGCCGGTCTCGAGCTGTACGGGCGAGTATCTCATCTGGTGTCGTCCCGAGCGCGTGCGCACCGTGACCTGGGGCGGCAATCCCTTCAA
>NZ_DATITZ010000240.1:0-14193 GCF_035467215.1 Thiocapsa sp.
CGCTCAATCCGCCGATGTGATCGCCGTGGTGGTGGGTGATCAAGACGGCGGTGAGGACGCGATTCTCCGCGCGGAGAAGATCCAGGACCGGATCGGCATCGCCGGGATCCACGACCACTGCCGTTTCAGGCGTCTCGGCCAGCAGCCAGATGTAGTTGTCCTCGAAGGCAGGTATCGGGCGAATATCGAGCATGGGCGGCTCCAGGGCTACGGTCTAACGGCCGGAGCGACAGCATGCGACGCGCCCGTGCCTGGATCAAGCCTCGGTGCGCGCCGCGTTGCGGCAACGCGGCTTGCGAGTTCTGACGACTCCGTCACACATCCCCACCTCGATCGCGCGCGCTCTTACGAGCACTGACTAAGCTGTGGTTGGACTCTGACTCGCCGGCAACAACGCCCCGAGCGAATCCGGGATCGTGAGACGGAAGAGTGCCCATTAGGAGTCTCGAATGAAGAGTCTCGCGAACATGCTCGTACTCGGCAGTCTGCTCGGAGGCATGCAGGCCTCCGCCCTGGCCATCGACCTCGTCGACGTCCAACAAGCCATCGCAGATCGCGGCGCGGCCTGGAACCCAGGCGAGACGGCATTCTCGCGTCAAACCCCGGAGCATATAAGACGACGTTTGGGTTTGAGCCTGGACGGCACACCCGAGCCCCCGAATGGCTCCTCGTCGCCGATGGGACGATACTCCCCCCGTTCTTCGACTGGCGCGCCTATGGCGTGGTGACTCCCGTTCGCGATCAAGGTCAGTGCGGGAGCTGCCGGGCATTCGCGACCGTCGCCGCCTTCGAGTCGGCCGTCGTGAAAAACAGTTGGGGTCCGGACTGGGGCGAGGATGGGTATTTTCGGATCGCTTATTCCGAGGTCGACAACGATGTCGAGTTCGGGATGGACGCCGTCGTGCTCACGGGCGTCCATTCGAACACGCCTCGCATCCATTGATTCTCAGAGAAGCCTTTGACCTTGGCCCCGTGATCAGGGCAGGGGTCACTGCTCACGTCAAAGACAACGCCAAGCCGGGGGCAATTACCCGATATTTGCTAATGTTGTGGACGGAAACGCGGGCGTTACAGTAATGGCCCGGAGAGGCGGCGGCCGGAAACCGCAACGTCCTCTCGCCCCATCCGCTGCCGGCGAGGGTTGCCATGAGCTCGCTTCCACTCACACATCACGAGATCTTCACCCTGGTCGAGCCCTTCACGCGGCGCGGACGCCATGTCGACCTCGCTGCGAGCGACCGGATCGAGCGGCGCCTTCTGTTCAAACCGTTCGATCACGGCAAGGACAAGGTCGAGCTGAGCGGCGTGCGCGAGATCCTGCTGCTCGAAAACCCCAAGCCGGACAGGTTCCGGCTCACGCGCACACTTCGCCATCCCGACGGCTTGGAGGCGGATCTGACTGTCGAAGGCCCGGACCCCGGCAACCTTCTCGAACGTGTCGAGTCCATTGATCCTGGTCGTCATTTCCGCGGGAAGAATGGCTACAGGATCGCCCGAAGCTACCGTTTGGAATCCGCGACGGGAGGAACCGTCGACGCAGCGTCCGCGACGCGCCTGCTCCTGACCCGCGGTGCGGCCCGGGTCGAGGGTCTGACCCTGACGATGAAGGCGCAAACCGGGCGCGGCATGCCGGCGGAGCTGGAGCTGCACGCCGAGGACGGCGATACCATCGCGTTGCCCGAGGACATGCTGGCGGTGATCGGATGGGATTGGCGTCGTCTCAATCGTGTCAAGTCCTGTTGGAAGAGCACCCTGCGCTTACGCGGGAAGGAGCCCGGCCGCAGCCGCGACGCCGAGGTAAAGCTGACCCGAACCGTCGAGCATCTGGCCGAAACGCTCCGCGAGCCGCCCGCTCGCTACCATGAGCGGCTGGTCGCGGCACGCTGGAATGTCGCCTTTCGGCGCGCCCTCCCGCTACTGGTCGGTTTGGGTCTGATCTTCGGCGCACCCGCGATCCAGTTCCTGGAGCTCTCGGAGGGGTCGCTGATCCGCATGCTGATCTTCCACTCCCCGCCTCTGCTGATGGTGCTTTTCTTCACGATGAAGGAGATGCCGCGGATCGAAATCCCGCCCTTTCCGAAACCCTTGACCGCAACCGCGTGGCGAGAAGCGCCGTCGAACACATCCGGCGGGACGACGAAGGTTGCGCCGCAAGAAGCTTGAACGGATTCGTTATCGCCGGGGACACCGGGATCCCTCTTATCGCCCGAATCAACCGAAAAACTTCAACCACTTAAACCGCGTCCGCCGCAACGCGCATTGAGATCACGCAACGCCGAGCCAACTCATAAGAGTGCATGTCGTACCAGGACGCGGTTTAACCCCGGAGAGAAGCGCTCAAGATGCTCGGCAACCCGATGAACATCCCCCCGGTCTCGATCGCCGCGGCCAAGGCCGCGCTGGTCGAGCAGTATTCCGATCCGATCTTACGTCGGCGCGCATCCATGCTCTGGGGCACGCGAGGTGTGGGCAAATCCTCGATCGTGCGACAGGTGGCCGACCACTTCGGGGTCCCCTTGGTGGATCTGCGACTGACCACGATCGAGCCGGTCGACATCCGCGGCGCCATCTATGCCGACGACACCCTGGCCAAGACGGTCTGGTTCCCGCCCGAGTTCCTGCCCACGCCCGACCAACCGGACGGCATCCTCTTTCTCGACGAGCTCACGGCCGCGGATCAGCGCCTGCAGATCTCGGCCTACTCGCTGATCCTCGATCGTCGGGTCGGTCACTATCGGCTGCCGGACGGCTGGCAGGTGGTGGCCGCGGGGAATGCGAGCTTCCACGGCGCGGTCTGTCACGACATGGGCACGGCCCTGGCCGATCGCATGTTTCATTTCAACGTCCAGACCGTCATCGACGCCTTCCTGGCGCACGCGATGGCCATGGACTTCGCGCCCGAGGTAATGGCGTATCTGAAGGTCCGCCCGGACAAGCTCGACGACACCCAGTCGCAGCTCGCCAACGACCATCTGATCGGCGCCAGCCCACGCGGCTGGGAGGACATCTCCAACGTTCTGAAATCCAATCTCTCGGAGAACGCCAAACGGATCTTCGTGCAGGGCCGCATCGGCGCCGCCAATGCCGCGGAGTTCTTCGGCGTGCTGCGCGAGATCCAGGCCGGCACCGACGTGGTGCGTCTGCTGGCCAGCCGCCCCGGGGCCGAGACCGCCGCGTTGCTGCCCCGCACGCTCGACGGACTCTACGGCATGATCTATGGCCTGCTCGCCGCCAGCACGGACGCCGACACCCTGGCGCGCGCGCTCGAGATCGTCGAGCAGTTTCCGGACATCCGAAGCGAGGTCCCTCTGCCGATTCGCGAGTCACAGACGCTCGCGATGGAGCTGCTGATGCAGAAGGCGTTGGAGGTCGGGTTGGAGGCGACCGTTTTGGACAGCGCGAGCTACCGGCATTATTTGGAACAGCGGCGGGGTGACGGGTGAGTTGAATACGGATGAATGATCTTTACCGACACCGCGGGACGCGGGCGATTCAGCAGATGGTGGAGTTCGCGCCGTCTACCGGCGGGTTGGCGCTCTGGGTCAAGCATCGGGATCTGCCGCCCGAGATCGACCCGGGTCCAGTCGCAACCGACGGGGACACCGTCTATTACGGCGCCTCCTTCGAGCGGCTTTCGCTGCACGCACAGGTTGGGCTCGTCGCGCACGAGGTGCTGCATATCGCCTTGCGGCATCCTCAACGCTATATGGATCTGCAACATCTCTTAGGCGATGTGGATCTCGAGCTCTTCAACATCTGTGCGGACGCCATCGTCAACAGCGCCTTGAGTCACCTGAGCTGGCTCGAGCTGCCGGCCTCGTCGGTGTTTCTGGAGAAGCTTCTGCTCGCCACGCTCGGCATCGATGTCGGTGTGGACAAGGCCCTGCTTGAATGGGATGTCGAGCGCCTCTATCGCGCCATCGACGACCGCCGGACAACGGACAAGGGCCGCGCCCAAAAGACCCGCCGACGTCGCCGCGGCGGCATCGGCGACAGCCAACCGGGTGCTGAGGGTCGCGCATCGCGCAATCCGGTCGAGGACTCGACACGCTCGGAGGCGCGCGAGGACGGCCCGATGTCCGCGCGGGCCAGGTCACTCGGCGCCGAGACCCATGCGGACCTCTTCCCCCAACCGGATGCGCAGAAGCAACCCGAGCTGGAGGCCGAGCAGGCGCGCGAGTGGAGCGAGCGCATCCTGCGCGCGCATGCCGGAGACGGTGCGCACTCGATGCTCCGTGCACTGATCGCCGATCTGCCCAAGATCCGTACACCCTGGGAGCAGATCCTGCGCACCCAGCTGGCACGCGGTCTCTCGATTCAGCCCAATCTCTCCTGGTCCAGGCCAGCCCGATCCTACATCGCCAATCAGGGCCGGATCGGATCGGGGCGACGCCTGCCTTGGGAGCCCGGCATCAGCTCGGCGAAGTCGGTGCCGCGACTGGTGGTGATCGTCGATGTCTCGGGCTCGATCGAGGACAACCTGATGGAGCGCTTCGCCGGCGAGATCGAGGCGATCACGCGACGCCTGGAGGCCGGCCTCGTGCTGGTGATCGGCGACCGGATCGTGCAACGGGTCGCGCACTTCAAGTCGGGGCAATCGGACCTGCGCGAGATCGCATTCAACGGCGGCGGCGGGACGGATTTCACCCCGCTGCTCGAAGAGGCCGACAAGCACGGCCCGGATATCGGCGTCGTCCTGACCGACCTGGACGGCCCCGCGCGTTTCAGACCACGCTGGCCGGTCATCTGGGCCGTACCCGAATCCTATGCAACGCCGGAGCAGCCGTTCGGTCGCAAGCTGATCCTGAGCTGATGTTCGGTCTCGGCGGATGCGATGGTCCGTTGGTCGAAAGCGCACAACGAAAAAGGCCAGGCTGAAGCCTGGCCTTTTTTGTGCCGATGCAGCCAAGGCACACCGGCATTCAAGCAGAGCTTACTTGACTTGGGGCTGAGCCGGAGCAACAGGCGCCATCGGGGCAACCGGCGCTGCGTAGGGGTAGGCGTAAGGGTAGCCGCCACCGTAGTAAGGCGCGCCATAGCCGTAGTAGGGGTTGTTGTAGCCGTAGCCATAACCGCGACCTTGACCGCGGCCGTAGCCGCGACCACTGCCGCCGCCGCTCATGCCGAAGTTGAAGTCGCCGTAGCCGTCGCCGAACATGTCGCCCATGGCATCGCCGAGACCGGAACCGTAGCCCGGGCCGTACCCGCCGTAACCCGGGCCCCACCAAGCAGACGCGGAAGCGGAAGCACCGAGGAGGGCGGCGATGGCAGCAGCAGTAGCAAGCTTGTTCATTCTATTCTCCGAATCGATTTTATGTTGTTGGCAGCAAGCGTGAAGTCCGTATCGGCCTCCACTGACGAGCAGTATATTAGAAATTACTAAATTAGCAAGCTCTAATTTACGATTGGATTGCGGATTGCAGTTGTTCACCCGGCTACCCTGATGCTGCAGGCTCCAGTGCACCCTCGGGCGATGCCGGGCCGGCGCGCCACAAACGCCAACGCAGGCCGGGCTGGGTGGCGATCCCGACGATGGCATCGCGGATCCGCCCCCAAGGATCGACCACGAAGGTGGCCGGCACACCCACGACACCCCACTGACCCGCGATCTCCCCGGTCGGGTCGGCGATGACCGGGAAGGCGTGCCCCGTCTGCGCCATGTAGCGGCGCAGCTCGTGCGGACCACCCGATTGCATCGCGACGGTCACCACGGCGTGATCCTCGGCGATCGCGGCTACGGCACCGTCCATCAGACCGCATACCGGGCACCAGCTCGCCCAGAAGTGCACCAGCACCGGCCGCCCGGCAAGCGCGGCAAGGTCGAACGCCTGTCCATCCAGGGTGACACCGACGAGCGGCGGCGCCGTGCCGGTGACCAAGGGACGCGCCTTCCACCATTGGACGGCACCGACAATCGCCAGGATCAGCGCGATGTTGATGACCCAGTCGCGGACTTGCTTGGCGCGCCGAGCGGAGACGCTCGGGGTCCGATCACCGGACATGCGCCGGACCTTCGAAGAGGCCCGCAAACCGGGGTTCCGGGTCGAGGTCCGCGAGCCCGGCGATTCGCAGGACGTCCGCCGGACCCTGCATATCTCGACGAATCCCGCAGATCGGCGGTCTGCCCGCCCAGAGCTTGACAGAGCACATGGGACCGGACAAGGGCCGGAAGATCTCGGCACCCATCGGCGGCAAACCCAGCAGACCGAGTGTCGCGGCATCCAGGGCGCCACCCGTCTTGCGCAGACCGTTGCGCCACTGGAAGGCGTCGAGCGCGGCGAGCGTCGCCGTGTCGACCTCGCCCGCGAACGGCATCGTTTTGTAGGACACGCGCTTCTTCTTTTTCTTGTCGCGCCAAACGGATTTGCGGGTCGGCTGTTTCAAGAGCTCGCGCTCGGCCAAGGCCGTCTGCAGCTGAACCAGGTGCGGCGCGGCCAATCGCTGCAACCCGCTCGGCAGTGTCTTGATTCGACTCAGATCGGGCGCGTCGGCTAGGGACACCTCCTGGCCGGTCTGCAGCGCGGCATAGCGCGCGATGCGGCGATCGTACATCGCGAGCGCGACCCGCTCGGCCGGCATGAGGCGATAGCGATGATCCGGATCGTCCGGCTCGGCCTTGCCGACCGCTTCTCTGAAGTCGCGCAGTGCCTTCTGCACCGCAGGATCGTGCGTATCCTTGCCCGACGCCGTCGCGGGCAAGAATCCGAGGTGACGCAGTGCCGCAGCTGCACTCGGCGGCAGCGTCTGCATCGGAATGTCCTCGCCTCGGCCCACCAGCTCGGCCAGAAGCGCCTTGTAGTGACGGGTTTCGTCTCGATCGAGCGGCCCGGTCACCAGGGCCGCAGGCACCGTCACGCGCTGCTGCGGCCCATGACTGAAGTTCGCGGGCTCGACCGGCTTTGTCGGATCGAAGACCCACTCCGGCATGTCCCCGCCCGTCAAAGCAAAGCCGACACCGTACTTGGCCCGCACCATCGACGGCTGGCTCTCGGCCCGCACGCGCCGGGCCAGATGATCCATGAACTCGCCCCAGGTGAAGGGCTGCGTCTGCCCGCGTCCGTCGCGATAGAACATCCCGAGGTTGCCCGTGACCGTGGGCGAGTCGGCGGGCAGGCCCCACTGCGACGACACCGCGGGCGGCGCAGCGAAGGCGGAGGCGGCGTCGGGCGCGGGCGCATAGGCCGCATCCATGAGCGCCGGTCTCGACACGGCGACATCCTCCGATGGCCGGCGCGCGCGAATCATTACATCCGCACGCTGCTGCAGCGAGCCGGACAAACGATCCGGCCGGCGCAGACCGAGCGGCTCGGAGCGATTGCCCACCGAGTCGAGGCTCGAATCCGCGGCGGCCCACCGCTCGGGATCACGCGCGATATCCGTCTGCAGGCTCGCGATGTCGGTGCCCGATGCCGCGCCACCCGGCCAATCCTGCAGGGGCGACGTCGGCTCTTCAACAGGCTTCACGCAGAGGGTGTCCCGCGCCGCGCCGCGCGCCAGCGCCAGGATTCTTCGCCCTTCCCCGGCGCCGAGAAAGTGAAAGAGATAATCCTCCTCGGGCGTCGTCGCCCCCGTATCCAGGCTCAAGTAGTGCTTGGCAAAGGCAAGCACGGCGAAGTTGTGACGCAGCAGCTGCAGCTCCTCGTCCTTGGCATCGCGCACGCCTTCGATCGTGTCTCGGATCAGACGACGCACCTGCGCGTCGGAGAAAGGGCCTTCACCCAGATCCATGGGCTCGCGATCCGCCGCGGCCTCGGTCGTGGCGAGCAGCTCGACGCCGTACTTTTTGATGATGTGGTGGAAGGTTGAGGGGATGAACTGCCACACACCGGTCGCCGAGCCCAACCGACCTTCGGCGATGGTGGGGCGAACGTGGTCGTTCCAGGTATGGGCGCTCTCCATCTCTCCGGTGGCCAGCGCCTGTCCGAGATTGGCCCCGGTGCGCTCGGCGACCTCGAGTAGAACGAGCATCTGTCGGGGGGAGATATCTTGTATTCGGTCGTAGTCGCGCCACCGAGTCGCCGACCAGTCTCGATAGGCCGCGAGCATGAGCTCATGCTTACTGCCGTCCGTGGTGTAGACGGCATCGGTCACCGAGGCCGCGCTCGTCGACTCCTCGCCGAGCTCCGCGGCGGCCGACCAGGCGGCTGCCGACAGCGATGTCAGTGCGCAAGCCGCGACCCCGACGAGATCGCGCATGAAGCCGGAGCGTTTCAACGTGCTCATGTCCGATCGCCTCCTTTAAACCGCGTCCAGAGCGAGATGCTCGCTTTCGAGTGAGCTCGACGTTTGGTGCGTCCACGGCCTTTCGCGGGGATACTGTTTAACCGACCACGCGCACCGACGCGATCGACAGGACAGACAACGCCGAAACACCGCTCAAAAAAGCGTCCACCAAACGACGACAAGGCCGGCCAAACCCGCACCGAGCAGCGGCAGCGCGACGCGCAGACCCAGCGCACGGCCACCAACCGAGGCGGCAATGATACCTTTGACCAAGCTGTTGACCGCCGCGGCAATGACGATGCTCGAGACCGCAATGCCCGCGGGGAGTGCGTCCCGGCTCATGCGGGCGATCGCGAGCGTGATGGCATCCACATCCGCGATCCCCGAGGCGGCGGCCAACATCATCACGCCGCTCGCACCGACCCAGCTCTCGATGCCCTTGGCCGACACCATCACCAACGCCAGCAGAAGTCCGAAGCCGACCGCGGATTTCAACTCCAACGGGTTGTCGAGAAGCGCGTCCGCCTCGCCGCCGTCGTGCGACTGGGTGATCCAGTAGAAGGCCGCGAACCCGTAGGCGATCAGGGCCATCGCTGCGGCAGGCCAGAGCAAGGACGGCAGCAATGGCGGGTGAATCAGGGTCGTCACCAGCAGCATCCGGGGAAACATGGTCGCACAGGCCACCAGGATTGCGGCGGCCAGTACTGGGGCCATCTCCACACGGGCACGGGCCAGACGCGAGAAATGCAGGGTCAGCGCGGTCGATGAAGCAAGCCCGCCGAAGAGCCCGGTGAACAGGATCCCACGCCGCGTCCCCACCAGCTTCATCGCGTAATAGCCGACGAAGGAAATGCTCGCGATCAGCACCACCATCCACCAGGTTTCACGCGGGTTGACGGCATTCCAGGGGCCGTACCCCTGATCCGGCAACAGCGGCAACGCCACCACCGAGATGAGCAGCAGGGTCAGACCTGCCTTGAGATCCTTCTGCTCGATGGCTTGGATCCAGCGATGGATGAGCGGCTTGGACCCAAGCAGCAGGGCCGTGACCACGGCCGCCGCGGCCGCGGCGGCCGGATGGTCGAGCACCGCGAGCGCCCCGAGCAAGAAGGCCATCAAGCCGGCGACGAGGCTGGTGATGCCGACATCCTCGTCGTGCCTGTAGTCCAGGATGTGGGCAACCGTCAGTGCCCCGGCAAGCCCCACGAAGATGAGTCCCAAGGTCAAGCCGCCCGAAGGTCCAGTGACGAGCCCGGAAATCCCGCCGATGAATCCGAGCAAGGCGTAGGTGCGAACCCCCGCGACGCGTCGACCTTCCTCGGCGCCGCGTTCCTTCCAACCGCGCTCGACACCGATCAGCAGACCGATCGCCAAAGCGACAGCCAGCCCGACGAAGACCTGGTAATCCTCGAGCATCAGGGTTCGTGTGCTGCGCTGATCGGCACGGCCTCGCTCGCATCGACAATCTCGCGCAAAACCGTCGTCGCATAGGCGCCCGAAGGCAGAGAGAAGGTCAGCCGCAGTCCGCCGTCGACCCTTTGCGCGCCCAGGTCGGACACCGGCAGGCGTAGCGAGCGACGTTCTTGGGCCAGACCGAAGGCGGCGAGTCCCTCGCACCAGGTCGGGAAGCGCATGCCTGCTACGTCTTCGATCTCCCGGACCGATCCGCGCGACGGCAGCTCGCCCTTGCCCCACAGTGGACCCGTCGGGTGCACGTCCATAACCTCGCAGCGCGCGCTCGTCGGGGCGTCGATGGTCTCGGCGAGGAAATAGGAATTGGATCCGGCGAGTTGGAGACAGTCCCCGTCGAGCGGCCTGTCCCAGTCGCCGCGCAGAACCCGTTCGGCCAAGACCTCGTTGAAGATCTGCGAGCGTGCCGCGGAGAGCCAGAGGCCGGACTGATGGCGTGGGACACGACCGGCTGTCCCGGCGAAGAGGGCATGGGCACGCACCAGATTGGCATGATCATGCCCGAAGCGTTGCTCGCCGAAGTAGTTCGGGATTCCGCGTGCGCGGATCGTCGCGAGCCGCTCGTCGAGCCCGACGATGGTCTCGTGGTCGAGCTCGCGCACCAGGATCTCGAAACGATTTCCGGCCAGGGCGCCGCGCTTGAGCTTACGTCGATGCGGGTGCGATTCCAGGACCTCGATGCCCTCCTCGACGAGGCTCGACCAATCCGGTATCCCCTCGCGCGGACGCGGGATCGAGAACCACTGGAGGGTCACGGCGTGACGGTCCTTCAGGCCGGCATAGCCGACGGTGGAGACCGACACACCGGCCACACGCGCCAGGCGGCGTGCCGCCCATTCGGTGTTCGCGCCGGTCTTGCGCACCCACAACAGAAGGTGATCGCCCTCGCCGTCCGGGGCGAACCCGAGCTGCTCTTCGACCCGGAAGTCCTCCGATCGAGCACGCAAGCGTCCGTGGGCAAGCGGAGCGCCGTGCGCTCGGGGTAGGGAGTCGACCGGTATCCAGCTCGGCAGCGACACCTCAGGCGTCCGCCAACAGCACCACGGCCGCAGCCGCGATACCCTCGCCCCGCCCCGTGAACCCCATCTGCTCGGTCGTGGTCGCCTTGACGTTGACCCGCGCCGGGTCGCAGCCCATGTCGGCGGCAAGACGGGCGCACATCTGCGGGATGTGGGCCGCCAGCTTGGGACGCTGGGCGATGATGGTGAGATCGGCGTTGTGCACGTGCAGACCGCACTCGGCGAGGCTCTCGATCACGCGCCGCAGCAGGATGCGGCTGTCGATGCCGGCGTAGGCGGCGTCCGTATCGGGAAAGTGCCGACCGATGTCGCCGAGCCCGGCCGCGCCGAGCAAGGCATCGCAGAGTGCATGGATGGCCACGTCGCCGTCGGAATGCGCGAGCAGGCCCTGATCGTGCGGGATCTCCAGACCGCCGAGCACCAGCGGGCGTCCGGGGCCGAAACGATGGGCGTCGAAGCCCTGACCGATGAGCATGTTTGAAAGCCTCCAGCCTCCAGCCCCCGGCCTCCCGCCTTCTGCCTCCTGCAACGTGCACGCTCGCGCGACGGTGGTCGGAGGCTGGAGGCTGGAGGCCGGAGGCCGGAGGCTATTGAGCGTTTGGATTAGCCCAGCCGTCCCTGCTGTTGCAGGTAGAAGCGGGCGAGCGGGAGATCCTCGGCGCGCGTGATCTTGATGTTGTCGGCATGGCCTTCAATAAGGCGCGGGGCTTGACCGATGCGCTCCATGGCCGAGGCGTCGTCGGTCACCAGATGGTTGGCGGTCAGTGCGTCGGTCAATGCGGCACGCAACCGGCCGAGACGGAACATCTGGGGCGTGAAGGCATGCCAGAGCGACGAGCGATCCACGGTCGCGCCGATGCGATCGTCCGATTCGGCCCGTTTCATGGTGTCGCGCACCGGGATGCCGAGCAGGCCGCCGACCTCGTCGTCGATCAGGGTCTCGATCAGCCGATCGAGATCGGCCGGACGCAGACAGGGCCGCGCCGCATCATGCACCAACACCCAATCCTCCGCATGGGCGCGGGTACCCAGTGCATCGAGCGCATTCAGGACCGAATGGCAACGCTCGGCACCGCCGTTCGCGCGTGTCACCTTGGGATGGTCGGCATAGGCCGTCGCGCCCCAGTAGCGATCGGTCGGGTCCAGCGCAACCACGACGCCACGGATGCGCACGTCGGCCACGAAGAGATCCAACGCATGATCGATCACCGCGCGACCGGCGAGATCCAGATATTGCTTCGGCGTCGCACTGCCCATGCGCCGACCCACCCCGGCGGCAGGGAGCACGGCCCACAAGTCCGGTGAAGGGCTCATCGCTTCGCCTCCGGGGGCGCCTTCTCCGGTGCGTCGCGCTCGATGACCTGAATGAAGATCTCGCCCGGTTTGATCATTCCCAGATCGCGGCGTGCGCGCTCCTCCAATGCCTCGACCCCTTCGCGTAGGTCCATCACCTCGGCTTGGAGCTCCTGATTACGTGCACGCAAACGCTCCAGCTCCTCCTCCTGAGCCGCGATCTCGTTCTTGAGCCCGTGCACCTCGGCCAAGCTCCCCTCGCCGACCCACAGCCGAAACTGCAGGCCAGCCAGCAAGAGGATCAGCAGAAGGATCAGGAGTCGCATAAAGGGTGTCTTCAGTCCCGGCAGCAGGGGACGGACACGCCCGACCCCTGCCTGCCAACCATCAAAGCCACTTGAAGGCAGAGCGACCCGCATAGGTGGCCTCGTCGCCCAACTGATCTTCGATGCGCATCAGCTGGTTGTATTTGGCAACCCGGTCGGAGCGCGAGAGCGAGCCGGTCTTGATCTGGCCCGTACCGGTCGCGACGACCAGATCGGCGATAGTGGTGTCCTCGGTCTCGCCCGAGCGGTGCGAGACGACGGCGGTATAGCCGGCGGCGTGGGCCATGGCGATCGCCTCAAGGGTTTCGGTCAGGGTACCGATCTGATTGACCTTGATGAGGATGGAGTTGGCGATGCCCTTGTCGATCCCTTCCTGCAGGATCTTGGTGTTGGTGACGAAGAGGTCGTCGCCGACGATCTGGACCTTGCCCCCGAGACGCTCGGTCTGGCGCTTCCAGCCGTCCCAATCGCCCTCGGCCAAGCCGTCCTCGATGGTGATGATGGGGTATTTCTCGACCCATTCGAGCAGAAGGTCGGTCATGCCGTCGGAGTCGAGCGTGCGGCCTTCGCCCTTCAGATGATACTTGCCGTCTGCGTAGAACTCGGAGGCGGCCACGTCCATGCCGAGATAGATGTCCGATCCGGCCTTGAATCCCGCCTTGTGGATCGCCTCGAGGATTGCCTCGATCGCCGCCTCGTTGGAGGGCAGATCGGGGGCGAAACCGCCTTCGTCGCCGACACCGGTGGCCAAGCCGCGTCCGTGCAGGACGGACTTGAGGGCATGAAAGACCTCGGCGCCGTAGCGCACCGCTTCGCGGATGCTGGGCGCGCCGACCGGCAGGATCATGAACTCCTGGAAGTCCACGCTGTTGTCCGCGTGCTCGCCGCCGTTGATGATGTTCATCATGGGCACGGGCAGACGGTAGGGTCCGGTCGCGAGCGACATGAAGAGCGGCAACGCCTTCTCTTGCGCTGCGGCATGCGCGGCGGCGATCGAGACGCCGAGCAATGCGTTGGCGCCGAGACCGGCTTTGTTGTCGGTCCCGTCGAGCGCAATCATGGCGCGATCGAGCGCCGCCTGTTCGCCGACCTCCATGCCGACGACCGTGTCGCGCAGCTCGCCTTGGATGTTGGCGACGGCGGTCAGGACGCCCTTGCCGCCGAAACGGGAGCGGTCGCCGTCGCGCAGCTCGAGGGCCTCGCGCGAACCGGTCGAGGCGCCGGACGGCACGATGAAGCGGCCGATCGCACCGTCGGCGGTAATGACATCGGCCTCGACTGTGGGATTTCCGCGGGAGTCCAGTACCTCGCGGGCGCGGACATCGACGATCTCGGACATGGCATGTCTCTCCAAAAACAAAAGCAAGAACGGCGCGATCCTTCAATAGAATCGCATGGGTATATCGACCTCAGCGGGGAGTCTCGCGACGATCGGTCCGACGCAGGCGCGTGTCCGATTCCGTTGTTCAATTCACATCGGCTCCGACAGAGCGACCCCGGACGTCGACCAGATCGAGGAAGCGCAGCGGAATAGGCTCGCCGGCCCTACCGCTCGGGGCCTCATGCCGATCTCAAAGCGATTGCTCTGCGAAACCTGCCGATTTCACCAATCGGTCGATCTGAACCAGGGTTTCGAGCAGGGCGCGCATCTTCCCCAAAGGCCAGGCGTTGGGGCCGTCGCTCAGGGCCACATCGGGATTCGGATGGGTCTCCATGAAGAGACCGGAGATGCCGACGGCAACCGCGGCGCGGGCCAAGACCGGAACGAACTCGCGCTGACCGCCTGAACGATCGCCCTGCCCGCCCGGCAGCTGAACCGAATGGGTGGCATCGAAGACGACCGGGCAGCCCGTCTCGCGCAT
>NZ_DATITZ010000241.1:0-7544 GCF_035467215.1 Thiocapsa sp.
GTCGACCTGCTTGATTTCCACACAACGATATCTACGCTTGCTCATGGGGACACCTCCAACGTTCTCGGGTCATACCGACAAGTCAAGCACCTGCCGGCCGAGCTATGAGGGTCCCCGTTACCTTTTTTATAACTGACTACGGGAATCGGCGTTGCGTCGTACCCTGGGCTCATCGCCGGGACCACTCATCGAGGACGGCGACGATGTGCGGAATGGCCTCGGGCTCGGGGTCGTTCGGGAACAGGCGCGCGAGCATCCCGCGATGCGAGGCTCGTACGAGCACCGGCGGCGGAGCGCCGGGGATCCTTAGCGAAGCGAGTGGGACGACGCCGTCGCCCAGACCCTCGCCGAGACTCGACCACCAGTCTTCGAGCACCTCGGAGAGATCGGGGGCGAGATCGTTCGATCCGAGCTCGGCGGAGATGGCTTCGAGACTCTCGGCCATCGACTCGGGCGGCTCCGTGAGCAGACCGCCGATCAGTCGGACCGGAACGGATTCGGGCCAAGGCCGCGCATTCAGATCCGCCAGGAAGGCGCTGCCGGGTCGAAGGTCGACCTTGGCCTCGCCGATTCCGTCGCGCAGCGCTGCAAAGAGCGAGAACCGACGCTCGGGTCCGGCGGCCAGATGGTCGCGCAGCTCGAGCCAGATGCGCAAACGCGCCCATTCCGAGCCCTGATTGGGTGTGCCGACCAGGATGACGCCGCGCACGGCCGCGCCCTCGACCCGCGCGGGGGCGCCGACCGGGTAGCGCCAGCGGGTGACGAAGTCGCGGATGATCAGCCCGCCCATGCTGTGCCCGATCAAGGCCACCGGCCGGTCGGAGGCAAGCTCGGGCCAATGCGCGGCGAGCAGATCGGTGCTGCGGTCCACACCTTGATCGTTGGGATAACGGAATTCCCAAACCTCGAAACCGGCCGATCCGAGCACGGGGATGAGGTCGTCCCAGATGTCGCCGGGCTCGTCGAGTCCATGGACGAGCAGAACCCGCGGCAGAGCGGGCTCCGCCCCGTCCGGGACGACCTGGATGCGCGGGATCAGACCATGCCAGCCGTCCACCGGCGCCATCGCCTGCGGAAACCAGGCATCGAGCCGGTCATGGACGAGCACCCGCAGGCGCCGCTCCTCGCGCGGATGCCCCTCGGCCCACCAGGTCCAAACGGCCACTCCAAGCAACAGGCCGATCGTGATCAGGAGCAGTACCAGACGACGGCGGAACCGCACGGATTTCACGTTCATGCCTTACCATCCTCCCATCGACATCACCGAACGAGATCCCTCGCAATGGACCAAGGTGTGAAGCGCTGTAATCAGATCTATGCCATCGACCGTTGGGGCGAGGGCTATTTCGGGATCAATCCCGCAGGTCATCTCTATGCGCGACCAAACCCGCATGGCGCGACCGAGGTCGATCTGGCCCTCTTGGCCGAGCAGCTCGACGCGGAGGGTCTGTCCCTGCCGGTGTTGGTGCGCTTCAACGATATCCTGCGTCATCGCGTCGAGTCGCTTCACCAGGCCTTCGTGGATGCGAGCGCGGCGAGCGGCTACAGCGGTCGCTACCAGCCCGTCTATCCGATCAAGGTCAACCAGCAGGCCGGCGTGGTGCGCGAGATCCTGCGCTCCGGGCATGCGGGCCTGGAGGCCGGCAGCAAGCCCGAGCTGATGGCGGTGCTCGCACTCTCCCCGCCCGACGGTCTGGTGGTCTGCAACGGCTACAAGGACCGTGAGTATATCCGGCTCGCCCTGATCGGGAGACGGCTCGGGTTGCGGGTGCAGATCGTGATCGAGAAGCCCTCCGAGGTCGCACTCATCCTGGAAGAGGCCGACCGGCTGGGCGTGGAGCCCCTGCTCGGCGTACGGGCGCGGCTCGCCGCCGCGGCGGCGGGGAACTGGCAGAGCAGCGGCGGAGAAAAGGCCAAGTTCGGGCTCTCGGCGAACCAGATTCTGGACCTGGTCCGCACGCTCGAGTCCGCCGGGCGGCTGCATTGGCTCAATCTGCTGCATGCCCATCTGGGCTCTCAGATCCCGAATCTTCAGGACATCCGCTCCGGTGTCGCCGAGCTGGTGCGCTTCTATGCCGAGCTGCGCCGCCTGGGTGCGCCGATCGCCATCCTGGATGTCGGCGGCGGGTTGGGTGTCGACTACGAGGGGACCCGCACGCGCAATTACTGCTCGGTCAACTACAGCTTCGCGGGTTACGCGAGCGCGATCGTCGAGAGTGTCGCAGCCGAGTGTCGTCGGCGCGGCTTGCCCGAGCCGGATCTGTTGAGCGAATCGGGTCGCGCGCTCACCGCACATCATGCCGTGCTCATCACCAACGTGATCGATCGGGAAGAGGCCGGCGGCCAAGGCGTGCTGCCCAAGTTCGAGGAAGGGGATCCGCTGCTCGATGCGCTGGCCGAGCAGCTGCGCGCCGCGGACGAGGCACCACCCCAAGAGGTCTATTCGGAGGCGCGCGAGCTGATGGCGGCCGCACGCGAGCGCTTTTCGGCGGATCGACTCGACCTGACCGGGCGGGCGCGCGCGGAGGAGCTCTTCTTCGCCATCTGCCGGCGACTGGCCGCACGGATGGATCCCTCGATCCGACGCCACCGCGAGCTGGCGGACGAGGTCAATGCACTTCTCGCCGACAAGCTCTTCTGCAACTTCTCCTTGTTCCAGTCGATGCCGGACGTCTGGGCACTCGATCAGATCTTCCCCATCGTGCCGATCCAACGTCTCGACGAGCTGCCCGGCGCACGGGCGATGGTGCATGATCTGACCTGCGACTCCGATGGCTGTATCGATCACTATGTCGACGAGGGGGGCGTCGAGGCGAGTCTGCCCGTGCATGCCGGCGCCGGGTCGGGGTCACCTTATCTCATCGGCTTCTTCATGGTCGGCGCCTATCAGGAGATCCTCGGCGACATCCACAACCTCTTCGGCGACACGGACGCCGTCAACGTCGAGCTGGATGCGAGCGCGCCGGGCGGCTACCGTCTGCTCGATGCCGAGCGCGGCGACTCCACCGACGAGCTGCTGAGCTACGTGCATTTCGAGCCGCGCACCTTGCTCGCGCACTATCGACGCAAGCTGGACGCCGCCGGTCTGGACCGGCCGACCCGCGAGCAATTCTTCGTCGAGCTCAAGGCCGGGCTCTACGGCTACACCTATCTGGGCAGCTGAGCCATGCATGAGCTTTCCATCTGTCAGGCGCTGCTCGACCAGGTCGAGCGGATCGCCGCCGAGCATGGCGCCAGCAGGGTCGAGCGCATTCTGCTGCGGGTCGGCCCGCTCGCGGGTGTGGAGGGATCCTTGCTCCGGCACGCCTATCCGCTGGCTGCGGCGGGGACCATCGCGGAGAACGCCGAGCTGGTGATCGAGACTGCCCCGGTGCGCGTGGCCTGCGGCGATTGCGGCGCGGAGACCGACGCCACCCCGAATCGACTGCTGTGCGGGGACTGCGGCAGCTACAAGACGCGCCTGGTGAGCGGGGATGAGCTGTTGTTGGCGAACCTGGAGCTGACCATCCCGGACTAAACCGCGCTCGACGCTCTTAGGCTCACTTGGCGTTGATCGCAACCTCGCATGAATCAAGTGCGTCGGAGCGACGCGGTTTAGGATACGAAAAGAAAAAATTTTCTAAAACGCGTCACCCTCCGAGGTCTTGGAGAGATATCGGGGCAAGCCCTGACCTCCAAGCGCGCATAGAATGCCTGACGCGTTTTAGAGGCGTACACTCGGACTTGTGCGCTCGCCCGGAGCGGCGATGCGCGACGAATCCGGAGTCGACCTCGCTCGATGTCGAGATCCGAATGCCCCGGCCCCACCCGGACAGCGAGGCGGGGCGGTGTCTATGGAGCCATCACTCATGTGCGATACCTGCGGCTGCAATATCACCCCCGGCAACGAGCATCTGGTCCGGGCGGACGGTAAACACGCCAAGACGGCCGACGGCCGTGCGGCGGTGACCGTGCTCCAGGCCCTGCTCTCCGAGAACGATCACGAGGCGGCCCACAATCGGGAGCATTTCGATCGTCATCAGGTACTGGCGTTGAATCTCATGTCCTCGCCCGGCGCCGGCAAGACGAGCCTGTTGGAGCGGACCATCGACGCCCTTGCCGGTCGGGTGCGGATCGCAGTGATCGAGGGCGATCTCGAGACCGAGAACGACGCCGAGCGCATCCGCGCCAAGGGCGTCCCGGCCGTGCAGATCTCCACCGGCAGCGCCTGCCATCTGGACGCGCACATGGTGCACGACGCCCTGCATCGGCTGGATCTCAACGAGGTCGACATCCTCTTTATCGAGAATGTCGGCAATCTGGTCTGCCCGGCCAGCTTCGATCTCGGCCAACACCGCAACGTCACGCTCCTGTCGGTCCCGGAGGGCGACGACAAACCGGCGAAATATCCGGTCATGTTCCGCGCGGCGGACCTGGTGCTCTGCACCAAGTCGGATCTGCTCACGGTCCTGCCCGAGTTCTCGGTGGAGCGCGCGGAGCACCATCTACGTCAGCTGGCCAGCGTGGTGCCTTTCGAGTCGGTCTCCACACGCGGCGAGGGCGACATCGAGCCTTGGCTGAATTGGTTGAGCGACGAGCTCGCGGCCCAGCGCTCGCGCCTCGAGCTCGGGCGGACCATTCGCCCCACGGTTCAACCGGACGGCGCTCGACTGCATGGTCATGCGGCGGACGGGCACACCCACGACCATCATGGCCATGGCCACACGCATCACCACGAGCGCGAGCACGGCCATACGCACCATCACCACACGCACGCCCAAAAGCAGGATTGAGCCTATTGCGACGCCTTGCCGTTGGGTGTAATTAGTGGCCGGGTCGCTGTCGACAGACCGCGACCCGAGAAGATTTCCGAATGCGCGACACGAGAGAAATCACACCAACCCCGGAGGAACCCCGATGTCGATCAAACCGATCAGGACCCTGTCCGTCGTGTCACTCGCCACACTGGCTGCGCTGACCGTCTATGCCCCCGTCAGCCAAGCCTTCAACTTCGGCAACATGATGAACCCGAGCCGCTGGATGGGCGGCGACCGTTACGACGACTACGACGAGGGCTATTACGGCGGCCCTTACGGCGGTCCGGGCTTCGGTTACCCCTACGGCGGTTACGCGCCCGGTTACAGCGCGCCGGGATATGGGGCACCCGGTTACGGTGCACCTGCCCCGGGCTACGCCGCGCCCGGCTACCCGGTCGCACCCGCGGCAGCCCCCGGAGTCGCGCCTGCGCCGGCTCAGGCGCCTTCCACGGGTGCAGCACCCGTCGACAGCGCCGAGGTCCAGGCGCTCAAGCGGCGCGTCGAGGAGCTCGAGGCGGCGCAACAGCAGCAGCGTTCGGCCCCGCCGCCCGCACCGCCTGCAGGTGATTGGCCGTCCGCACCGGCCTTCCGCCCGATGAACCAGTATTGACGCACCGACGATTCGACGCCTTGTCGGTCACCACCCCGCCGCTCGGCGGGGTTTTGCGTCTCGCGGCCGATGCGGCTTCGGTCCGTGTTCGGCTTTGCGGGACGGCACTTCAAGAGGGGATTCAGACCCATGTTCAAACTCAAACGCGGCCTAGCCGCACTGCTGTTGGCAGGCGGACTCCTGTCCCAAGCCGCCTTCGGCGGCGGCTATGCCGTCTACACCAGTGACTCCGAGTTCGCCGACGTACTCGAAGGGCTCAAGATGGCGATCCAAGAGCGCGGCATGTACATCAACAACGTGATGAACATGGGCGAGATGCTGGAACGCACCGGCAAGGATCTCGGCACGGATACGCCGCTCTACGCGCAAGCCGAGTCCATCGAGTTCTGCAGTGCCGTGCTGTCGCGCGAGATGAGCACCGAGAACCCGGCTCATGTGGTGAATTGCCCCTTCATCATCGCCGTCTACACACTGCCCGAGGGGACCGGGACGACCTATGTCGCCCACCGCGAGATCCCGGCCGATCAGGTCGAATCCAGCCCGGCGATGGCCAAGGTCGCGGACATGCTCAAGGGTATCTCGGAGGCCGCCGTCTCCTGGTAGATGGTAGGATGACGGCCGTCGGATCGACTGCCGGAACGCACGCCCTGGACATCATCCTCCGTTATTTCCCTCGCGCCCTCCATGTCCTGCGCACGGAGGGCGTCGCCGTCCTGCTGCGCAAGCTCAAACGGCGCCTCGGCACCACGCCGCTGCGCGTGGCCGACCCGCCGCGTCTGCTCGCGCTCGCCGAGCCCTTCGAGCCGGTCGACCTGACGCCGAGCGCTGCGCCGCTGGTCTCGGTGGTGATCCCGGTCCATAACCAATTCAGCTACACCCACCACTGTCTCGCCGCGCTGGCTCGGGTCGGCGCCGAGCGGCCCTTCGAGACGATCGTCGTCGACGACTGCTCGAACGACGGGACCGCCGAGCGTCTCGCGCGCTACCCCGGTCTGCACCTGATCCGCAATCCCGAGAATCTGGGGTTCGTCGGATCCTGTAATCGCGGGGCGGAGGCCGCGCAGAGTGCCTATCTGGTCTTTCTGAACAACGACACCCAGGTCCAGCCCGGCTGGTTGGATGCGCTGATCGACACCTTCGAGGATGCGCCCGACGCCGGGATCGTCGGCAGCCGCCTCCTCTATCCGGACGGCCGGCAGCAGGAGGCCGGGGCCATCCTCTTTGCCGACGGCACGGCCTGGAACTACGGTCACCTCGACGCCCCCGAGAAGCCCCAATACAGCTATCGGCGCGCCGTCGACTATTGCTCTGGCGCCGCACTCGCCATCGAGACCGCGCTCTTCAGGCATCTCGGCGGCTTCGACAGCGTATTCGCGCCCGCCTATTACGAGGATGCCGATCTGGCCTTCCGGGTGCGTGCAGCCGGACGCGCGGTCTACTATCAGCCACTGTCGCGTGTCGTGCACTTCGAGGGGATCAGCGCCGGGCGCGACGAGCAGACCGAGACGGGTTTGAAGCGCTATCAGCGGATCAACGCCGAGACCTTCCGAACGCGTTGGGCCGACGTCTTGGCCGGCTTCGGCGCGCGCGGCGAGGATCTGGAACGGGCGAAGGAGCGCGGCGTGCGACGCCGGGCCCTGGTGGTCGACAACTACATGGTCACCCCGGATCGAGAGTCCGGCTCGGTGCGGATGCTCAACCTGTTCCGGATCTGCAAGGACTCGGTTTCAAGGTGACTTTTGCCGCCGCTAACTTGGAGGCACCCGAGCCCTATGTCGCCGATCTGCAGCGCATCGGCGTGGAGGTACTCTACCGGCCCTACGTGCGCCGGATCCGCGATCATCTGGCCAGTCACGGCACCGACTACGACCTGGTGATCCTGAGCCGTGCCGATGCGGCAGCGGCCACACTCGACGCCGCCCGGACCCATTGCACCAAGGCACGCATCGTCTTCGATACGGTCGATCTGCACTTCCTGCGCGAGCGGCGACTCGCGCAGCTGCAAGGCGATCGCGCGACCCTGCGTGTCGCCGAGCGGCGCAAGGCGCAGGAGCTGGACCTCATGCGGCGTGCCGATCTGACCTTCGTGGTCAGCGAGGCCGAGCGCGACATCCTGGCCGCGGAAGCGCCGGATGTCC
>NZ_DATITZ010000242.1:0-19215 GCF_035467215.1 Thiocapsa sp.
GTCCGGCTCGCTGTCGACAGGAGCACTCGATCCCGCCGAGGATGGCGCATCAAGGCCTGCGCTCGAGGGACCGGGCGGCCAATCCTTCCATTGCAGGCCAAGGACGAGGATCAGGGCCAGCACGAGGAATCCGGGGAGCCACTTGATCAAGTGTCACCTCCGAGGGTAAATCCGAAAATGTCGAGCCGTACCGTCAGCTCGCCTGCCGGATTGACGGGCGGGCGACGAATGGCGCGGCCACGTGTAGCCGCAGCAGGTTGTTCAGGGCGGGCCGAGGAGCGGACCGAGACCTGATCGACGAACAGAAAAGGCCGCGCCTGCTCGAGATTGTAGATGATGTCCAGGAGGGTTTCGGTCGACCCTTGGATCTGGGTGCGCACCCGCACCCGCGGGGGACTCTCCTCCGGCGGCCCGGGCAGGATCTGGGTACTGATCAGACGCCCGCTGGCCGCGGTGACGATATCCTGGACCTGCCGCTGCAGCTCCGCTCCCGCCAAAGCGGGTGTGGGTGCATCGAAGTAGAACGCCTTGAAGCTCTCGTTCGAGCGGACCCGCTCGAGCTCGGCACGCAGCTCCGGCAGGGTGCCGATCATCCGCCGATAGCGCACGAGCTGATCCTCGCTGTCGGCGATCCGTGCGGAAAGACCTCTCATCTCGCTGCTCCAGGCCACGGCCAGACCGCCGATCACCAGAAGCGGGACCGACACGAGCAGGACCCATGCGAGGACGCAGATGATCTCGGGACGCGACGGGGACTTCATTCTTCCCTCGCACGCGTGAACCGCAACGAGATATTGAATCGCTCCTTGCCGGTCTGCGGGACCTGTGTCACGGGCGAACGAAACGACACCTCGTCGATGCCGGGTGCCTGCTCGAGCAGCGCGATCAAGGCGGTGGCTTGTCCGGATTCACCCCTCAGCTCGACCTGCCCGTTGTTGTAGTCGAGGGTCTGAATCCAGGTGTCGTCCGGGATACGATCGCTCAGCTCGCGCAACAGGACAAGGATGTTCGGCTCGTCGCGTTTCTGCCGGAGGACCTCCGTACTGCCCAAGCGCGCCCGCTCGAGCTCCTGGCGCAGATCGTCGACCGCGACCGCCTCGACGCGTGCCCGCCGCACCTCGACATCGAGCGCGTCCGCGGTCCGCTTCTGCTGCCACAGAGGCCCGAGTAGAGCGACCGCGCAGAGCAGCGCCACAGCGGCCCAGAGCAGCTTCTCGGCACTGAAGAGGTTCAGGCTGCGCTTCGGGCGTTCCGCCGCCGGCAAGAGGTTGGCCGAGGGCCAAGCCCCTTCCCAGGCGATCCGATCGATCGGTGCTCCCGCATCGCGCATGCGCTGGACCCAGGCCGAGGCGAGATCGCGACGGCACAAGGCGAGCTCAACCCGCAGGCGCAGGGCACCTTTCGGGCCAGGCTTGGCGAGGAAATCGTAAAGGACGTCGCCGGGTTGGAATGGCGAGAGGCGATCGAGCTCGTAGCGAATGACCTGAGGAAGATTGGCCCGCACCTGCGCCGGCAGCGAAACGCTGCGGGTCAGGATGTCTTCGCGCGGAATCATCAAGACCCGCATTGGGGAGCGCTCATGTCCGGATCGTGCGATCTCGGGTATCGGAGTGGCCGCATCGAGCCCGAGCTCCCCGATCGGCTCTCGATCCTCGCCGGTCATCAGGAACAGATGCGCGGTCGATGCGACGGGCTCGATGATCAAACGGCGGTCGCGACGCGCGAGAAAACGTCGAACGGGGATGGGCAGACAGACCGCGAGCGAGCGCCGGACGATGCGGTAGATATCGTCGAGTTCCGCCGCGGGGCCGCTCGGGAGCTGCCCGAGGAGTTTGAGTCGATCGCTGAGGGACATGGGCGCCAGTCTGAATGGGGTTGTCGATCCGTGTCGGGTGTCGCGTGCCTGCGCTCGCGCTCAGCCGACCCCTTGAGTGTAAGTCCACCCGTCGCCGCGACGCCAGTCAACCGGCATCGGCTTCGACATCGATCGGTGCCGGCGGCGCAGCGGGCAGACCGAAACGGCGCCAACGTACCTGATAGGGCGCTTGCTGTCCGGGTGTGGCCTCGATCAGCGCCTCCATCCTGCGTCCGCCGGCGCCCGCACCGGCTTCCGCGACCTCGATCCGGTAGAGCGGTCCAGCACGGTCCACGACACGAGGTCCGCTGCTGTCCTCGAACAACGGCGAGTCGCGCTGGATAACGCGCAGTTGTGCGTCTTCGAACGGGATCCCCTGGGTCGCGGCGATGGCCGTCGCCGAGGCATAGCGTTCCTCGAGCTCAGCCCCTTCGAGATCGACGCTGACCTCCGCGGCCAGGCGCACGTAGATCTCGGGCGTCATCCCGAGGACCTGCATCAGCTCCTCTACGGCAACGAAAGGGGCATCCTTCGCCCCGACGGTCAGGCCGGCATCGCGATAGTCGCCATCCTCCGCACCGTTCAGAAGCGACAGATCGTCCTCGTCGCGCCAATCCGCGATCGAAGCGGCGAGCGACGTCGCGGGATCCTCCTCCATGCCGAGCGTCACCAGGAGTGCCGAGAGCAGCTCCGGCGTCGCCTGATTCAGATTGATCCGCGATCCCTCGTTGAAGACCCGGATGGAGAGATCGAGCCCGCCGAACCGCCAAGGTACGGCGACGCCGTTGGGCAACCAGGCGGACACGTCCGGGTCGGTCGCATCGGGCGGCGGCATCGCAAAGACAAGGACCGTAAAGGCGATGGCGGCATCCGCGGCGGCCCGAAAGCGTGCGCCCGAGACATGATTGTCGCTCAGCGCCGTCTCGGTACGCTGCGCCGCGGTCAGGCCGACCGCCATGACGGTGAGCAGGGTCAGCACCCAGAGCACCAGGACCAAGGCGATGCCCCGCTCGCGCGAGGCGATCGGTCGCGACGCGTTCAAAAGAGGCGCACCGGCAGGCTGACCATCAGATCCGGCCAGGACTGCGCGGGTGTGGCCATACGGATTTGCAGCAGGGTCGGCATGGTCGATTGTCCGAACCACTCCTCGTGCCAGTCGGGTTCGATCTCCCCGTCGGCGGTACCGAAATAGGCGATCTGAAACTCAGCAACACGATCCAGAAGCAGGGTTCGACCGAAGGCGCCCGCGGCTGCGTCCATATCGAGCGGGGTCGAGTCCAGCGCGAAGCCCGAGTCGGCCTCGAGCGGCTCCCAGGTCGGGATCGCATCGGTCCCCTCGAGCACCTCGGGATGAACCAACCAGCGTGTCAGGACCAGGCTCACGTCTTGATCGATCGGCACAAGCTCCAGACGCAGGATGTAGAGTCCGGGTACACCGACCTGCGAGGACAGCGGTGCGACAAACTCCAATCGCTCGCTGTCGCCGGCGAAGACGCTGATCATCTCGGCGTCGAGCGTCAAGGTCGTGGGCCGCGTCTGACTCAGGGTCGACATCAGAAAATCTCGCGCAACCCGAACCTCGGACACCCGTTCGGAGGTCGCGTCCACGCCTTCCCAGGCGCGCGAGCCCAGGCTCAATCCGGAAAAGAGCATGAGCGTAATGAGGCTGACGATGGCCAAGGCGATGAGCAGCTCGACCAAGGTAAAGCCGCTGTTGTTGCGCAACCGACGCCGGACATTCATTGCCCAGGTCCGAGACCTCGCCCGAGCCAAAACCGGGATCAGGCAGGTGTCAGCTCGCGCATACACATCGGGAGACCGGGTACGGATCGCTTCAAAATCAAAACGATGCATGCGTTTAGGGCGCCTCTGCCACGACGATGGTGACCGATGCGAGACCGATCGCGGTTGGACACGGCTCATGGCACGATGGACGCGGTTTCGAACCGCTCCCCGAGGCGCAAGGTCGAAAGTGTCACGCTTCGCACTTGGCTGCCGTCCTGCCAGAGCGCGGTGACGTTGACCCGGTACGGGGTGGCCGACGGCTCGGCACCGAACTCCTCGCCGAGCGTGACCGGGAGGATGGTGACCTCCCATGCGATGCCGCCCTCGGGGTCGCCAGAGACGGCGCCTTCCTCCAAAGGGATCGCCGTTCCGACCGCGTTCAGTTTGGACTCTGCCAAAGAAGCGGCGCGGCTGTACTGGGAGGACAGCAAGGTAGCGCGCGAGGCTTGCGAGAAGATCTGCATCAGCACTCCGAGCGATACGGAGAGGATCGCGAAGGCAACCAACACCTCGAGCAGCGAAAAGCCGGCCTGCCGTTGCCTTTGATTCCGCAAGGTCTTCACTGCGACCTCCAAGGTGCCATTCGGATGCGCCCAGTCAACCAGATGACACCGACCTGGTAGCCGGAGCCCTCGCTCGCCAAGATGATGCGGCCCCCGGTCGAGCTCCCGTCGGGAAAGAACCGAATCGCCCCGCGCTGCTCTCCGAGCATCTCGCGATCGGCGGCCTCGAGCGTGACATCCAGACGCTTGGGGATCGTCAAACTGCGGTGCCCGGCAAGCTCCAGGCGATGTTGCTCGACGTCTACGATCAAGGCGACGTCGGCCCCCTGACGGATGGCAAGCTCGCGCGCGAGGCGAAGGCTGCTGACGGTTCTGCGCGCGGCGGCCTTCATCTCCACGCCAGGCATCGCCGCCGAGAAGAGCGGCGGCACGGCCGACATGGCTAAAGCGGCGATCGCCAGGACCACGAGCAGCTCCACGAGGGTGAAGCCGCGGTGTCCACGCCGAGCAGGATGACTCAACTGCATGTCCGCGCGAGACTGTAAGCTTGTGCCCTCGTTAATCCCAACTGCGAATATCCGCGTTCTCGCCGTCGCCGCCCTCTCGGTTGTCCGCACCGAGCGACCAGATATCGAAGGCTCCGTTCTCGCCGGGGAAACGATACTGATAGTCGAAGCCCCAAGGGTCTTTCGGAACCTCGCCCTTTCTCAGATAGGGACCGTTCCAGCTCTGAATGTTGGCGGGTCGCTCCACGAGGGCCTGCAGACCCTCGGATTGGGTCGGATAGCGGCCGACCTCCAATCGGTACATATCCAGCGTGGCGGCAAGATTCTCGACCTGGAGCTTGGCCGTCTTGGTCTTGGATGAGCCGAGGAAACTCATGACCTGGGGACCGACGAGCCCCGCCAACAGGCCGAGGATCGCGAGGACCACGAGCAGCTCGACGAGCGTGAAACCGCGAAGACGCTTTGATTGAGTCAGAGATCGATTCGGATGCATAGATTGGCTCGGATGGCTTTGAACGTGTGTGGTCATTGTATGGGGCCGACGGTGCAGGGCCAAGGCGATCGGCACGTGCTCACCGGCGTTGGCCGAGCGGGTCAGAACACCAGCTCGTTGGCACCGAGAATGGCCATCAGGATCGAGATGATGATGCCGGCGACGACGATGCCGAGGCCGACGATGAGGATCGGCTCAAGCAACGTCAGCATACTCTGGACGCTGTTGCGGGTCTCCCGATCGTAAATGCTTGCCACCTTCGCAAGCATCGCGTCCAGACTGCCTGACTCCTCCCCGACGCGGATCATCTGCAACGCCAGATCCGGCAAGACCTCGAGACGCGCCAAGGGTCCGGCAAGACCTCGGCCGTGCTTCAGATCATCGCCGGCCTCGTTGAGCAGGCCCGAGAGCTTGCGGTTGGAGACGACCTCCTTGGCCAGCGTCAGTGCACTGAGCAGGGGCAGACCGTTCTTCAGAAGGGTGGCCAGGGTATGGCAGAGTCGGGCCGTCTCCATCTTCCAGATCAGGTCACCGAAGAGCGGCACCCCCAGAACCTTGTGGTCGAACCGATCGCGCACGACCGGATCCTGAAACCAGCGCTCCAACACCACCGCGATCAAGGCGATGCCGACCAGCATGGCCCACCAATAGTTGCGGAAGAGATCGCCGGTCGCGACCACGATCCGGGTCGGCAGCGGCAGGGCCTCGCCCATGTCGTCGAAGAGCACCGCGAACTGGGGTACGACGAAGACCAGCAGCATGATTACCGACAAGGCCGCGACCACCAAGAGGATGGAGGGGTAGACCAGCGCCGAGGTGATCGTCTGGCGTAGCTCGGCCACGCGTTCGAGATAATCGGCCAGGCGATTGAGTACTTGATCCAGCGCACCGCTGGCCTCGCCTGCCCGCACCATATTGATGTAGAGCCGCGGGAACTGCCCGTCCTGCAGGTCGAGCGCGCTCGAGAAGGTCGCGCCGCCGCGCACGCGTTCCTGCAGATCCGACAGCACATGCATCAGATGATCCTCTTCGGTGAGCTCCACCAGGATCTGGAGCGATCGGTCTAAGGTCATCCCGGCCTCGAGGAGCGTCGCCAGCTCGCGGGTCAGGATGCCGATCTCCTTTTGGTTGATGCGCCGACGTCGTGTCCGCACGAAGCGGGCCCGCAGACCCGCGGAGGAGCGGGTTTCGATCGGGATCAGGCCTTCGGACTGGAGTTGGCGCACCAGCGCGGCCTCGTCGACCGCCTCCTGCTCGCCTTCGACGGATTCACCGTCGAGCTTGACCGCCTTGTAGAAGAATTTCGGCACTTCAGTCCTCGGTTGAACCGCGTCCGGCGCAATAGGCACCGGGTGCGTACTGTATTGAGGTCGAATGAATCATTCGACGTTGCCGGGGACGCGGTTCAAGTGTTTGAGGATCCAAACGTGTTTTCCTGAGCCGCGTCCAGCTCTGAGCCTTCGGGCGCTCTCGGGACAAGGCTCAGTCCGCGCTCGGCTCGTCGCCTGCTTCGGCGACACGCAGCACCTCCTCGATCGTCGTGCGACCGTCGAGCGCCTTACGCAGACCATCCAAGTACATGGTCTCCATCCCCTCGGCGACCGCGATGCGGCGGATCTCGGTCGCGGTTGCATGGTTCAGCACGGCCTTGCGGATCTGGTCGGTCATCAGCAGGACCTCGGTGATGACCAAACGTCCGCGATAGCCGGTCCCGTTGCAGGCATCGCAACCGACGGCGCGGTGCAGCTCGACATCCTCCGGCGCCGCGCCGATGGCGGAGAAACGCACCGCCAGCTCCGGGATCGCCGGATAGGACTCCTGGCAATGCGGGCACAGCTTGCGCACCAAGCGTTGGGCGAGGATGCCGTTGATCGTGGATGTAAGCAGATAGTCCTCGACACCCATTTCAAGCAGGCGGGTCACGCCGCTGGCCGCGTCGTTGGTGTGCAGGGTCGAGAGCACGACATGCCCGGTAAGGGCCGACTGGACGGCGATCCGGGCCGTCTCGAGGTCGCGCATCTCGCCGACCATGATGACGTCCGGATCCTGGCGGACGATGGCGCGCAGGGCGCTGGCGAAGGTCATGCCGATGGCGCTTTTCACCTGGATCTGGTTGATCCCGGCCAACTGGTACTCCACCGGGTCCTCGACCGTGATGATCTTGCGCTCCTCGGTGTTCATGCGGCTGAGCGCGGTGTAGAGCGTGGTGCTCTTGCCCGAGCCGGTCGGCCCGGTCACCAACAGGATGCCGTAGGGCTTCTCCAGGATAAGCCTGAGGCGCTCGCGCGGTGAGCCATCGAAGCCGAGCGCATCCAGATCGAAGCGCACGCTCTCCTTGTCGAGCAGACGCATGACCACGCTCTCGCCGAACATGGTCGGAACCGTGGAGACACGCAGGTCCAGCTCGCGACCCTGGATTCGGATCGGGATGCGCCCGTCCTGAGGCAGGCGCCGCTCGGCGATGTTGAGCTTCGCCATGATCTTCACGCGCGAGATGACGGCGGCGGTCGAGCGCACGGGCGGTGCGTCGACCTCCTTGAGGATCCCGTCGACGCGGTAACGCACCTTCAGTTGGTCGGCGAAGGGCTCGATATGGATATCCGATGCGCGCGATTCGAGCGCCTTTTGGCTCAGCTGGTTGACCATCCGGATGACCGGGGCCTCGCTGGCCAGATCCTTGAGATGCTCGATGTCCTCCTCGTCGAAATCGCCGAGCGCCCCTTCGGCGCTTTCCGGAGCCTCTTCGACCTTTTCGTAGAGGCGCTCCAGTGCCAGCTCGATCTCGCTCGGCAGCCCCACGAATGCCTTCACCGGCTTGCCCGCCGCCATCTGCATGGCCTCGACCGCGAACCGATCGATCGGATGCGCGAAAGCGATCCGGATACCGTCCTCGTCTTCGAACAAGGGAAGCACCTTGGCGTCCTTGAGAAATCGCAGACTGAAGAGATCGTCGCGAACCGGCTCGGACGGGAAGCTGCTCGCGTCGGCCAGGGGCAGCTCGAGCACGTCGGACATCGCCTGCGCCATGTCGCGCTCGGAGATGAGTCCCAGACGGACGAGCATCGGCAGGAGGGGGTCTCCGGCCTCGTCGGCGAGACGCCTCGCCCGCCCGAGATCGCCGGGCGAGAGCTTCCCGGACGCATGCAGGTGTGCGACGACGCGTCCTTCCGGAGGCGGCTCCGCAGAGTGGGAGCCCGCGACCTCCGCGGTCGTATCGCTGTCGGCCGCCCAGGGGATGGCAGCGGTCGGAGAAACGGCGGAGTCGAAGGTCGGGGCGAAGGTCTGCGACTCGGAGGACATGGCGTCGAGGTCATCGCGCGTCGCGCTGATGCTCGGTGCTTCTTCGAGGACGGCGTCGTCATGCATCGGCATTCCTCCGGTCTTGGACGGCCTCGGACGGATCATTTGTTCGTCAATCATAAGGACTCCGTCGATGCGGTGCGCTCGACCAGGCGTACCTTCAGATGGATCAAGGCATAGATCATCGCCCAAGCTCCGATCAGCAGCCACTGCTCATGCGGCGGGAGGCGCGGCGAGGCCACAGCGCAGGCGGCGGCGGCAATCATGAGCGGATAGACCCGCAACAGGGTTTGCCGATGGCTCCAGCCCGCCAGGACCAATCGCTGATAGTGATGCGAGCGGTGCGGCTCCCAGATGCGCTCGCGCCGCGCCAGACGGGCCAACAGGGTCCAGGTCGCATCCAGGATGAAGGGCGAGAAGGCGAGCCATGCGCTCCACAGCGGAAAGAGTCCGAGGTGGGCGCCCCAAAGCGAGAAGGCGGCCACGAACAACCCTAGACTCGATGAACCCGCGTCGCCCAGAAAGATCCGTGCCGGCGGAAAATTGCCCGTCAGAAACCCGGCGCTCGCGACGGCAACGCAAGCCGAGGCCAGCGCAAAGAGAGGCTCGCCTCCGGACCAGCCCAGAATCGCGAACGCGGAGAATCCGAACAGCGCCATCCCTGCGGCGAAGCCGTCCATCCCGTCCATGAAGTTGTACAGATTGATGAGCCAGACGACATAAACGAGGGTCAGCACGACAGCGGCCCATCCCGGAAAGACCAGGACCCATCCCGGCAGATCGAGCAGGGTCCAGCGCAGACCGCCGCTCATCAACAGCAGGGCGGCACCGATCTGGGCGACGAGCCTCAGACGACGCGACACCTCCCCGAGGTCGTCGAGATACGCGATGCCCGCGACCGGCAGCAAGGCCGCCGCGATCCAGCCCAGCTCGGGTGTGGAGATCCCGAGAGCGGCCAGTACCAGCAGCGGTGTGCTCGAGCCGAGCAGAACGGCGAGGCCGCCGCTGCGGGGCACCGGCGTGCTGTGCAGCGAGCGCGCGTTGGGGTAATCGAGCGGTCCGCGACCGGCAGCGCCGTGCGAGGCCAGCCAGCCGGTTGCGGCGACACTCAACAAAAACGAGACGAGGGTTGCGGCAGCCGAGATCGGCGTGTCGAGGGGCATGGTCCTTGATGTCCTGGGCTCACGGGTATCCGGGCCGGCGGCTTTGGTCTCCCGTCAGAGGGTTCGGACCAATCCGCGCTCGACCCGGTCGCGCGATTCGCCTCCGAGCAGAAGCTCGATCAGTTGCAAAGCGAAGTCCATCGCGGTGCCGGGGCCGCGCGAGGTCACGATCGTGCCGTCGACAACCACCGAGGCGTCGGTGAATTCAACACTCGGATAGACCGCGTGATCGACGGCCCCGGGGTAGTGGGTCGCCGATCGCCCGTCGAGCAGTCCCGCACGCGCGAGGACCTTCGGTGCGGCGCAGATCGCCGCGGAAAAACGGCCCGCCGCATGCTGACGGCGAAGCAAAGCGATGATGCGAGGATCCTCCGCGAGGTGGTCGGCTCCCGGCAATCCACCCGGCAGGACGATCATGTCGAAGGTCCGTTCCAGGACATCCTCGAGTCTGGTATCCGCGATCAAAAGGGTTCCCCGGCTCGCGGTCACCGGCCGGTTGTCCAGCCCGGCCGTCACCACATCGAGCGCGGCGCGGCGCAGCAGATCGATGATGGTCACGGCCTCGAGCTCTTCGCATCCCTGTGCGAGCGGGACGAGTACGCTGGGCATGTGTCGACTCCGATTTGGACCGAGGACGACGCGGCCTGCGTCGCTCGAAACACGCCGGCTAGGGGTTGCCTATCCGACCCAAAATATTCAACGCTCTCAGAACATTGAGCGCTTCAGCCAGTTGGAAATCTTCGGCGACAAGCGAGCTCTTCGCCGCACCCTCCTCCGAGGTGTCCTCCGGGGCATTTTCCTCGAGGTGGCGCGCCAGATCGGACTCCTTCAGATCCTGCACGCCGCTGTCCTCCAAGGGTTTGAACTCGCCGCGCTCGAGCTCGATGTCCGGGGTGATGCCCTGGGCCTGGATCGAACGCCCCGAGGGGGTGAAGTAGCGAGCGGTCGTGAGCTTGAGCGCAGTCGTATCGTCGATCGGCACGATGGTCTGGACCGAACCCTTGCCGAACGTCTGGTTGCCCATGACGATGGCACGTTTGTGGTCCTGCAGGGCACCGGCGACGATCTCGGACGCCGAGGCGCTGCCGCCGTTGACCAGGACGACGATCGGCGCACCGGACAGGATATCGTCGGGTCCGGCCTGGAACTGGAGCTTGCTGTCTTCCTGCCGACCCTCGGTGTAGACAATCAGACCGCCGGTCAGAAAGGCGTCGCTCACCCCGACCGCGCTGTTGAGCACGCCGCCGGGGTTGTTGCGCAGATCGAGCACGATCCCTTTCAGCGTGCCGTCGTTTTCGCCCTTGAGGGTGTCGACCGCCGCGAGCACGTCCTCGGTGGTACGCGATTGAAAATGCGAGACCCGGATGTAGCCGAAGCCGGGCGCGAGCGGACGGCTGCGTACGCTGGCAACCTGAATGACCGCCCGCTCGAGCGTGACGTCGAACGGCGGCTCGTCGCCGGAGCGCATGATGGTCAGCTCGATGCTCGTGCCGGGCTCCCCCCGCATCAAGGTCACCGCATCGTTCAGGCTCATCCCCTTTACCGGCTTCTGGTCGATGCGTACGATGGTATCGCCGGTCTGAAGGCCGGCGCGTTGTGCAGGCGTGTCGTCGATCGGCGCGATCACCTTCACGAAGCCATCTTCCATTCCGACCTCGATCCCGAGACCGCCGAACTCGCCGCGCGTGCCGACCTGCAGATCCTGGAACTCCTCGTTGTCGAGATAGGCCGAGTGCGGGTCGAGCCCTGCGAGCATGCCGCGGATCGCGCCTTCCAGAAGGGACTTATCCTGGACACCCTCGACGTATTCTTCTTTGATGCGCCCGAAGACCTCGGCAAAGGTTCGCAGATCTTCGAGCGGGAGCTCGCTCGCGGTCTCGTCCGTCGTGGCCATGGTTTCGGGGATAGCGGGGCTCTCGATCGTCTCGGCGAAGGCGCGGTCACCCGGCGCCCCCGGCCAGACGAGACAGGTCCCGAGAATCAAGGTCGAGGCAAAGGGTAGGCGTCGGGTCATGGCATGCATCATGGAATCACGTCGGTTGGGGTCGACACGCCGCTCGGCGGGGCGTGCATCGCGCGGCCGGACACAGCCGATCCGCGATTGCGGAACGATGACCTAGCATCGCATGTTTTCGGTGCCTTCGTCAGGTTGATCCCGACGCTTGGTGGCAGGCAGCCGCGCCGAGGGAGGGACTTCGTTGCGGCCTGACTTGTGGTTTGATCGGTTCGGGGCCGACGCGTTCCCGTAGGCCGTAAAGATCGCTCCGGTCCGCTCCGGAGAGGGATCCCTGCCGAGCCGCTCCGCCGCACCAGCCCGAGGGATCCTGCGGCTTGCCGTTGTGACGGATGGCAAAGTAGAGCACGGGCTCTTCCCGACCGCCGCTGTCGCCACTCAGGGCGATGACCTCGCCGGTGGCCACCCACTCGCCGGTCTCCTTTAGAAGCGCCTCGTTGTGACCGTAGATCGACATGTAGCCCTCTCCGTGGTCGATCACCAAGAGCAGCCCGAACCCACGCAGCCAATCGGCGTGGATCACCCGCCCGTCATGCACGGCGCGCACCTCTTCGCCTTGTCGCGCAGCCAGCAGCACGCCGTCCCAGCGCAGCTCGGAATCGGGTTTGAGCGTTCCGAACTCGGCAACGACCTCCCCTTGCAACAGGGGCCATGACAAACGCCCTCGGCGCTCCGGAAACGGATCGCGCCGGATATCGAGCTCGGCACGGATCTGAGCACGCTGACGCAGGTGCTCGACCAGAAGCCGCAGCGCCTCGGCATCCCGCTCGAGGACCTCGAGATTCTCGGTTCGGCCGGCGATGCTGGCTTCCAATCGACTCAAGACCGCGGCGCGTTCTTCCCGCGCGGCCTCCAAGCGGAGCCGCGCCGCCTCTTGCCGGCGTGCGAGATCGATCAGACGTTCCGCCTCCCGCTCGGCCTCGTGGGCCAAGCGCGTGAGCCGCTCGACGCGCGCCTGAATGGCGGTAATCCTACGGAGCTGTTCTCGGTTCAAGTACGCGAAATAGGATAGGATGCGGCTCGCTTGAGCGGTATCCTCTTGATTCAAGAGCAGACGCAGTCGATCCGCCCGACCCATGACATAAGCGGTGCGAACCAGGTCCGCCCAGAGCGCAAGCTCCTGCTCAAGTGCGGCGTACTCCTCGAGATGACGTACCCGCAGCGCCTCCGCGACGCGGGTCTGCTCGGCAACGGCCTGCGCCAACTCTCTGCCGCTGACGGCCGCCCCGGCAACCTCGCGCTCGCGCACCTCAAGCTCCGCGATCAAGGCACGGCGGTCCGCATGCTGCTCGATGAGCTCGCGACCGACCGACTCGACGTGGCGCTGAATCTCCTGAAGGTCCTTCGCGCGCGTATCCAAGGACTCGTCGTATGCCGTCTCCAGTGCAGCCGCCGGCGACGAGACCAGGACGCATGCCAGCGCCAGGCGCGCAAAGCGGCGCCCGATCCAATCCAGCGCTCGGTAACGCCTGTGATCGTGCAGCTCGCGGCGAAGCCGCTCGGGATGTCCTGTTGCGACGGTCCTAGGCACGGCGGTGAGGGGGTCATGGTGCGAATCGGTCGCCTGATTATACGCATCGTCCGAGGCCCGATCGGAAACCCCTGGACGAACCGAGAATCGTCCGTGCGGGATCTTCGGCCTGCAGCGGCGCGACCGTCGTCGTCGGGTAAGCGTCGGCGGCGATGGGTACATGTGCTTCGCACTCTGCCGGAAAGAGTTTATTATTGTATTGTTAATAATTGATGAGACAGGATCCGATGGTGAGCAATCTGAGCCAGCCTTCCCGCCCGGTCCTGAACGACCCGGTCGACGACCCCGACGAGATGAACCTGTTCGCGGACGATGCCGACATCGAGCGGGCCTCCCGATCGCTGAAAGCCATGTCGCATCCCTTGCGCCTGAAGATCCTCTGCACCCTGGGGGACCAGGAGGTCAGCGTCCAGGAGATCGTGGACCACGTCGGGACTTCGCAGAGCAACATCTCCCAACATCTGGCGATTCTGCGGGACAAGGGCATCCTGGCCTCGCGCAAGGATGCCAACCGCGTGTATTACCGGGTGAGCGACGGAAGGACCCTTCAGCTGATCGGGATGATGCGCGAGGTCTTCTGCCAGCACACCCACTGAGTCGACGGACTGCGGGATGACGCCTGCGTCCCGTCTCCCTATAATCCGGCACCTCAATCATTCCAAGGGCAGTCGCGGGCAACTGTAGCCCCGGTGCGCTCGACCCGAGGTCGAGGCGCCGGTCGCGGCGTTCCGGAATCCTGCCCAATCAACGAGATCGCAGAGCGATGCTGTTAGACCAAATCGTGGAGTTCGTCGGAAGCCACTGGTACCTTTTCGTGGCCTTGTTCGTCATCTTGGGCTTGCTGACCCACAACATCATCGTGGGCGGTAAAGGCAGCGTCGAGCCTTTGGCGGCGACCGAAATGATCAACCATCAGGACGCGGTGGTCATCGATGTTCGCCCGGCGGCCGATTTTGCAAAAGGTCACATCATCAACGCGATCAACGTTCCCATGAACGGGTTCAAGAACCAGATCGCCACGCTGACCAAGCACAAGGCCAAGCCGATCATCATCAACTGCCGGTCCGGTGCCCAGTCGGCGATGGCCTGCGGCCAGCTGCGAAAGGAAGGGTTCGAGCAGGTCTTCAACCTGCACGGCGGGATCATGGCGTGGGAAGCCGCGAGCCTCCCGCTCACACGCAAGAAACGCTGAGCCGCACGCCGATTCCGGTGCCGGCGCCCGGATCGACCACGCCGGCACCGATCCACTCCCTGCCTTTCTCCAAACTTCGATCCAGTCTTCGATAAGGAACCACAACATGGCCGAGAACGCGCAAAGCAACGAGCCCCGCACCCAAACCGAGCGACAGTTTTCCGTCCAACGGGTCTACGTCAAAGACGCGTCGTTTGAATCTCCCAATGCGCCGGACATCTTTCGCGGCGAGTGGAAGCCCACGCATGAGCTCAATGTCAGCACCAACGTCAATCGGATCCAGGATGACCTTTTCGAGGTCGTGCTCTCCGTGACCGTCTCGGCAAAGCTCGGGGACAAAACGGCCTTTATCGTCGAGGTTCAGCAAGCGGGGATCTTCGGCATCGCCGGTTTTGCCGAACAGGAAATGGGCGCCATGGTCGGTGCCTACTGTCCCAATCTGCTCTTTCCCTACGCCCGGGAGGTCGTCTCCGATCTCGTGTCCAAGGGCAGCTTCCCGCAGCTCGTTCTCCAGCATGTCAATTTCGACGCGCTCTTTGCGCAGCATCAACAGGAGGCGATGCAGCGCGCCAAGGGCGAGGCAGCCGAGCAGCCGAGCCAGCATTGAGCGCGATCATGCCGGCCGATACCCTACAGGCCGATTCCACGCAGGCCACAATTGCGGTCCTGGGTGCCGGATCCTGGGGAACGGCTCTCGCCATCCTGCTGTGCCGGAATGGACACCGGGTGCGGCTGTGGGGTCACGAGATCGAGCAGATCGCCGCCTTGCGTCGCGACGGCGAGAACCGTCTTTTTCTGCCGGGGGTTCCGCTTCCCGACAGCCTGTCTGCGACTGCGTCCCTGGACGAGGCGCTTGCCGGGGCGAGCGACTGCCTGATCGTCGTTCCAAGTCACGCGTTTCGACGCGTGGCGGAGCAGATCGCGCGACGACTTCCCGAGACGATGGGCGTGGCTTGGGCAACCAAGGGTCTCGATCCGGCAAGCGGGGAGCTCCTCCACGCCGTCGCCCGGGAGAGCCTCGGCGTCCGCGCGCTTGCGGTGGTGTCCGGACCCAGCTTTGCTCAGGAGGTCGCGCACGGACTACCGACCGCCGTGACGGTTGCCTCGTCCGATTCGGCCTTCGCAGAGCGGATGGCACGACTTCTCCACGGAGAGCGGTTTCGCGCCTACACGAGCTCGGACATGGTCGGTGTCGAGGTCTGCGGAGCCGCCAAGAACGTGCTCGCGATCGCCACCGGGATCGCGGACGGTCTCGGGTTCGGTGCCAATACCCGCGCCGCGCTCATCACGCGAGGGCTTGCCGAGCTGATTCGGGTCGGCACCGCCTTGGGCGGTCGCAAGGAGACCTTCATGGGTCTCGCGGGCATCGGCGATCTGGTCTTGACCTGCACGGACAACCAGTCGCGAAACCGGCGGATGGGCCTTGCGCTCGCTGCCGGGGCGAGCTTGTCGGATGCGCAGGCCAAGATCGGCCAAGAGGTCGAAGGTGTCGTGACCGCGCTCGCCATGCATCGGCTCGCCTCCCGTTTGGGAATCGAGATGCCGATCAGCGAGCAGGTCTACCGGGTGCTTTACGAAGGTGTCTCACCCGAAAGCGCGACCCGAGCCTTGCTCGAGCGCGAGCCGAAGGCGGAGTTCGGCTGAACCGCGTTCGGCGTGATCGGCAGCCTTGATCGATCGTGTCGGCCGGGCACGGCTCACGTCCCCCGTGCGACAGCCCCATCGAACCCTGTCTGACGCCATGCCTCGAAAGCGACCACAGCAACGGCATTCGAGAGATTGAGGCTGCGATTGCCCGGACGCATCGGAATGTAAAGGCATCGATCGGTCGGGAGGGTGTCGAGCAAGGCTTGCGGTAGACCTCGTGTCTCCGGGCCGAAAACAAATGCGTCGCCGGTTTTGTAGCGCGGGGTCGTATAGGCCGTTGTGCCGCGGGTCGTGAGCGCGAAGAGCCGCTGCGGACGAATCGCTCCGAGACAGGTCGCCATCGACGGGTAGACTTCGACCTCGGCCCATTCCCGGTAGTCGAGCCCGGCACGCCTGAGCAGACGATCCTCCAGCACGAACCCGAGAGGCTCGATTAGATTGAGTCGCAGGCCGCTGTTGGCGCAAAGCCGCATGACATTGCCGGTATTGGGCGGGATCTCCGGCTCGTAGAGGATGACATCGAACATCGCTGATCCAGGTGGGTCGGGCGTGGGCGAGCAGGTCGGTCGCGGTCGGAATCGATCGAACCACGAACAGGTTAGGCGGTTGACCGAGACGTCTCGCTGCATGCTATATTAAGGTTTGTGAAAGTTCTAACTCCGCCGCTGCAGGGCGGCCAAAAACCCTATGAGGACACCGACATGAGCGATATCGCCGCGCTGAAGAAGGAAAAGCAGGAGTTGATCGAGAAGATGCTCGGGATGCAAAAGCACTTCATCGACTTCGAGCATGAGCACGGGGTTTCGGGCAAGGATTACTGGGCGGCGACGGACGGCTTGCTCGTCAACTATCGGCAGGAATACCAGGATATGGCCAACCGCGTCGTCGACATTGCGCACGAGATCGTCGGCTCGGCGCGCAACTGATCAGACCCGCACGACCTTGCTGGAGCCCGCGTCCGGAATGTCGGACGCGGCTCACAGCGAAAAGGGTTTCCGCGAAACGCTGATCAGCGTAAGTGCTCGATGTATTTGGGTGTCTCGTGCATATCCAGTCTAATCGCCGTTCCCTGAGCGACGAACGGCTCCGCAATCCCCTCGAACTTCAACACACACCGCGCATGTCCTCGACTCTCGAGCGGGATCGGGACCATATCGCGATAGGTGAAGATGTTTTCTTCGATGTCGCCTCCTCCACAGATGAGCGGCCCGCTCGGAATTGTCGAGGTTTCCTCGACCCCGTCGATCACTAAGTCCCCTACCTGCTGCCAGCGCGTGCGCTCGTTCGAGCCCGTCATCGTCTTGACGAGATAGGCCCGCGAGAAACGTAGGCTCAGGCGTCCGTCCTCCAGATCGATCGACGAGATCTCCGAGCCCTTCAGGTCGATACTCATACTGTCCACGTCATTCTCCGAATCTGTCATTCGCTACCAAGAGTGGATTCAGCGGGGCGATGACCGCCGGGCGCGTCCTCGATCCGCCTACCCGATTTGGGGGCTCCGTACCGAATCCTCATCCGCCGAGGGATCCTCCGGGTCGGTCTCGATATCCAGTTGCAGCTCCTTGATCTTACGGGTCAGGGTGTTGCGTCCCCAGCCGAGGAGGCGCGCAGCCTCTTGCCGACGCCCGCCGGTATGCTCCAAGGCAGTCTGAATCAGGATTTGCTCGAACACCGGCATGGCCGTATCCAGCAAGGCACCTTGGCCCTGTTTGAGGCTCTGACGCACCCAGCGGCGAAACACGGTCTCCCACGGCTCGTCGCGAACCGGCTCGGAAAACGATGCGTTGAGCTCGGGCGGGAGATCCTCGGCGTGAATCTCTTTGCCCGAGGCCATGACCGTGACCCAGCGGGCGGTGTTCTCGAGCTGGCGAACATTGCCGGGCCAGTCGAGCCGTTTCAGATGCTCGATGGCGCTCGGCGCGAGTACCTTCGGCTCGCACGTCAGCTCCAGTGCCGCTTGGGCGAGGAAGTGCCGCATCAAGACGGGGACGTCTTCGCGCCGATTGCGCAGCGCGGGGAGATGAATCCGGATGACGTTGAGACGATGGAACAAGTCTTCGCGAAAACGGCCTTGGCGAACCAATTCTTCGAGGTTCTGGTGTGTCGCCGCGATGATCCGAACATCCACCCGTGTCGGGGCAACGCCGCCGACACGATAGAACTCTCCGTCGGCGAGGACCCGAAGGAGTCGGGTTTGAAGCTCGGCGGGCATATCCCCGATCTCGTCGAGGAACAAGGTCCCGCCGTCGGCCTGCTCGAATCGCCCTTCACGGCGACTTTGAGCACCCGTAAAGGAGCCGCGCTCATGGCCGAACAGCTCCGATTCCAGAAGATCTCTCGGGATTGCGGCCATGTTCAGGGCGATGAAGGGTCGATCGCTGCGCGGACTGTGGCGGTGCAGGGCGCGTGCAACCAACTCCTTCCCGGTTCCGGATTCGCCGTTGATCAGAACCGTGATGTTGGAGCGCGCAAGCCGGCCGATGGCCCGAAAGACCTCCTGCATGGCCGGGGCCTCGCCGATGATGTCCGGCGCCTTGGTCATCACGATCTCTTCCGGGCGCTCCTCGCGACCGCGTCGACAAGCCCGGTTGACCTGTCCGACAGCCTCGTCGAGATCGAATGGTTTGGGCAGATACTCGAAGGCACCGCCATGAAAGGCCGACACCGCGCTGTCGAGGTCGGAATGTGCGGTCATGATGATGACGGGCAGCCCCGGATAGCGGGCCGAGACCTGTCGCAGAAGATCCAAACCGTCGATCCCCGGCATGCGGATATCGGTGAGGATGACATCGGGCTGCTCGCGCTGGAGCGCCTCCATGACACCGACGCCGTTGGAGAAACAGGTCACGTGCATCTCGGCCTTGCGCAACGCGCGCTCGAGCACCCACCGGATGGACCTGTCGTCGTCGATGACCCAGACCTTGGGCTCGCGATTATTCATAGGCCGTCTCCAACGGCAGATAGACGTAAAACGTGGTCTCGCCGGGCCGACTCTCGCACTCGATGAGGCCTCCGTGTTGATTGATGAGCTCTTGGGCGATGGGTAGGCCTAGCCCGGTGCCGCCTTGATGGCCCGACACCATCGGAAAAAAGATTCGATCCTCGATCTCCTGCGGGATTCCGGGTCCGTCATCACGGATTTGGGCCTGCAGCACAAGGCGATGACGTCGGTTTCCGATCGTGAATTGCCGCAGGACGCGCGTGCGCAGCTCGATGCGTCCGGTCA
>NZ_DATITZ010000243.1:0-22476 GCF_035467215.1 Thiocapsa sp.
CCTGCTCGTTGGCGTTGTTGCGCGCGACGATGGCGAGCGCCGGCTCGGTGTCGCTCAGATTTCTGGGTTGGTGGGGTAGACCTGCGGGAATGAAGATGAAATCGCCTTCGTCGTTGACGACCGAGTGCCGGAGATTCTCGCCGTAGCGTGTCTCGACGCGGCCCTTGAGCAGATAGATGGCGGTTTCGAATCCCAAGTGCAGGTGGGGCTCGGCCTCGCCTGCGGGCGGGATGACCACCAGGTTCATCGATATTCCCGAGGCGCCGGCGGTGGCCTCGGAGATGCCTACGAAGTTGGGCAGCCGCTGCAGCGTGTCGGTGGGAAGCTCGGGGCGGACCGTCACGATCTTTGCGTTCATGACATGGGTTCTCTGGTTCGCTGACGTCTCTAAGATCATGGGGGTCGCGACCTGCCGGAAGAAGGCGCCCAGGTCGCAAAGGATCATCGACCGCAGGGGCACGAGGTCGAGCTTCAGGTCTCTCCGCCCTCGACCTCCGCCCACGGCGGAATTCGAGGCACTCGACGTGCGCGGGCGACGACATCCTCGAGACCGGGGCTGCCGGGGGAGATCGGAAGCGGAAACCCGCGTGCCTCCAATGCCACTGCCCGTGCCTTCTCCCAATCGACGATGTCGGGGCCGTCGGCGGTTTCGGTCTCGATCGCCTTCTCCATCGGTTTCAGACTACCTTTCCAGCGCTTTTCGTCCTCGGCGAGCTGCGCGTGTGCCCCCAGTTAGAGCTCGCCGCCGCGCGATCCGACGAGATAGGGCTGGTTCACGACCGTCACCTTGCGCTTGGGAAAATAGAACAGCCGCAGTGTCGCGAGGTTCACGACCACGCCTTCGCGCGGGGCGTCCGGCAGAACGTACTGGGTCGGAAGGACCACGCGCGTCCCGTCTCCCGGGAGCCAGGGGTCGACGCCGGGGTTCGCCGCGACGATCTCGTCGTGGCCCAACCCCCGTAGCGACGCGCGAAATCCGGGAGCGTGTCTTCGTATCGAGCAACCACGACCTTGACGTCCCCGACAACGTTGGTCGCCTCGTCCGGTAGGACGAAACGATCCGAACGCTCCGGTTCCTCGATGAATCGATGCGAGTCATACAGCGTCGCACAGCCGCTCAGGGCGAGAGCGGCAAGAAGTACGAGCACCAGCTCAGCGCAGCGTCCGCTCCGCCGCGGCCCGCCATGCTTGCCTCGGTAAAATCCCGATCCTGCGTGTATTGGGCTTGTTTGAACACCGAATGACCTCGCTCAGGAAGAGACTGGCTATAGGTTGGCTGTTCATGGGCCCGGTGGCAAGCGACCTGCCTTCGCGCGTACTAGACTCAGGTGATTTCGAATACCGGGCGGCGCGGTAGGATGATCGATCGCGTTCAGGACGAGAACGTCCAGGCAAACGCCGACCCGCGATCGGCCGGGATCCGGCCCGACGCGATCGGGAGACCGCGTTATCGGCCCCTCGAGAAAAACAACCACAGGGATGTGCCGCCGTCACACCACCAGCGGAGGCGAGAGTCGAGCGATGAACAGCGGTTATATCCTCTCCATCGATGAAGGCACCACGGGTACGACGGCGTTGGTCTTCGATCATGCCGGGTTGGTCCGTGCGCGTGCCTACTCCGAGCTCACACAACATTATCCCAAGCCGGGATGGGTCGAGCACGACGCCGAAGAGATCTTGCTGATCACGATGAAGGTGATCGCCGAGGCCTTGCGTGCCGGCGGCGTTCCGCCCGACGAGATCCAGGCCATCGGCATCACCAACCAGCGCGAGACGACGGTCGTGTGGGAGCGCGACTCGGGTCGCCCGGTCGGGCGAGCCATCGTCTGGCAGGATCGGCGGACCGCACGCTATTGCGACGAGCTCAAGTCTCGCGGTCTCGAGGAGATGGTCCGTGCCAAGACCGGCTTGGTCATCGATCCTTACTTCTCCGGCACCAAGCTGAAGTGGATCCTGGACAACCAACCGGGTCTGCGCGAGCGGGCCGAGCGCGGCGAGATCTGTTTCGGCACCATCGACTCCTGCCTGGTGTACCGGCTGACGGGCTGCCGCGTGCATATCACCGACTATTCCAACGCATCCCGCACCATGCTCTACAACATCCGCGACCTGCAGTGGGACGCGGAGCTGCTGGCGTTATTCGAGATCCCGGCCGCCATGCTGCCCGAGGTGCGTCCCTCCTCGCAGATCTACGGCGAGACCGATCCGCAGATGTTCTTCGGCACGCACGGCATCCCGGTCGCCGGCATCGCCGGGGATCAACAGGCGGCCTTGTTCGGCCAAGCCTGTCATAGCCCGGGGATGGCGAAGAACACCTACGGGACCGGTTCCTTCGTGCTGATGCATACCGGGACCGAGGCGGTCGCGAGCGACGAGCGCCTGCTCACGACCATCGCCTGGGGTGTGGGGGACGAGCCGGTGGAATACGCGCTCGAGGGCGCGATCTTCGTCACCGGCTCCGCAGTGCAGTGGCTGCGCGACGGGCTCGGCATGATTCGGCATGCCTCCGAGACACGCGAGCTGGCGCGATCGGTAGCGGAGAACGAAGGGGTCTACTTCGTGCCGGCCCTGGTGGGTCTCGGTGCCCCGCATTGGGATCCTTATGCGCGTGGCTTGCTGATCGGGATCACGCGGGGGACGACTCGGGGCCATGTCGCGCGCGCGGTGCTCGAGAGCATGGCCTATCAAACGCGCGACGTGATCGAGGCGATGGAGCGCGACTCCGGCATTCGTCTCAAGGAGCTGCGCTGCGACGGCGGTGCTGCGGTCAACAGCGTCCTGATGCAGTTTCAGGCCGACATCCTGGGCGTCACGGTCGAGGTCCCGAGGATCACCGAGACCACGGGGCTCGGCGCGGCCTATCTCGCCGGCCTCGCCGTCGGCTTCTGGGCGAGCCGCGAGGAGATCGCCGAGAAGTGGGCGCTGGATGTGCGCTATCACCCGCGCTTCGACGCGGCTAAGCGCGAGCGTTTGTTCAAACGCTGGCACAAGGCCGTCGAGCTTTCCAAGGGCTGGGCTCACGATGACGACTGATCCGGCCGCGGGCGATGAGTGACGGTTCAAAAGCAACGTGTACAGACACGAGCGCTATCGGCCGTTGGTTGGGCAAAGCGCAGCGTGCCCAACTGCTCTCTGCGATGCCGGCGCGGGTTGGGCACGCTATGCTTTGCCCAACCTACCTGTTCGTGTTGATTTAGGATCGTTTCTGATCCCGGAGGAGCAGTCATATGACTTTGCGCGAGAGCAATATCGCCAAGCTGCGCGAGGGTGTGGTCTATGACGCCCTGATAATCGGCGGCGGGATCAACGGGGCGGTCTCCGCCGCCGCGCTGTCGGGCAAGGGCGCCCAAGTGGCGCTGATCGACAAGCGCGATTTCGCGGGCTTCACCAGCCAGCAATCGTCGAACCTGGCCTGGGGCGGCATCAAGTATCTCGAAAGCGGCGATTACCTGCTCGTGCGCAAGCTGTGCCTGAGCCGCAACGAGCTGATCCGCAGCTACCCGAGCCGAGTGAAGGAGATCCGCTTCTTCGCGACGATCGACCGCGGGTTTCGATTCTCGCCCTTCTTTCTGTGGCTCGGTACTTGGGTCTACTGGCTTTTCGGCAACGGCTTCACCCGGATCCCGCGCTTCCTCACCAAAGACCGCATCCACCGCGAGGAGCCGGTGGTGAAGACCGACAAGGCGGCCGGCGGATTCGAATACTCCGACGCCTATCTGCACGACAACGACTCACGCTTTGTCTTCCAGTTCGTGCGCTCGGCGATGGATCGCGGCTGCATCGCGGCGAACTATGTCGAGTCGCTCGGCGCACGGCGCGACGGTGAGCTCTGGATCACCCGCGCGCGCGATACCCGGACCGGCGAGACCTTCGAGATCCGCTCCAAGGTCCTGATCAACGCCGCCGGCCCTTTCGTCGACGATCACAATCAACTCACCGGGGAGCAGACCGAGCATCAGCACCTCTTCTCCAAAGGCATCCATCTGATCGTGCCGCGGATCACGCCCCATCAGCGGATCCTGACCTTCTTCGCCGACGACGGACGGCTGTTTTTCGTCATCCCGATGGGCGTGCGCACCTGTATCGGCACCACCGACAACCGCGTCGACACACCGCAGACCGAGGTCACCGAAGAGGATCGCGACTTCGTGCTGGAGAACATCAACAAGCGGGTCGCGTTGGCGGTACCGCTCACGCGCGAGGACATCATCGCCGAGCGCTGCGGTGTTCGGCCGTTGGTGGTGAAGCGCCAAAGCGGCGACGGCAGCGGGCGCGACTGGATGCAGCTCTCCCGCAAGCATGAGATCGACGTCGATCGCGCGCGTGCGCATCTGTCCATCTTCGGCGGCAAGCTCACCGACTGCGTGAACGTCGGCAACGAGGTCTCGCGGATCGTCGCGGGGCTCGGCATCGCCCTGCCGCATGCCGGGTACCGTTGGTACGGCGAGCCGCACCGCTCGGTCTACGAGGAATATATCCACCAAGCGCGCTTGATGAACCTGGACAGCTACACCTCGCCCGAGTCCATCGAGCCGCTCTCCAGCCGGCTGTGGCGTCGCTACGACCAGCAGGCCTTCGAGCTGCTTGCGCAGATCCGCGAGGATCCGCGCCGGGCCGAGGTCTTGATCAAGGGGACGGATTATCTGCGCTGCGAGATCCAGCTCGCCAAGCGCCAGGAGATGATCGTCACGCTCGAGGATTTCCTGCGCCGTCGCTCCAAGATCGCCCTGGTGGTGCCGCGCCGGCAGATCCAGGAGGCGGATGGGCTGATGGAGGCTTGCGGGATCCTCTTCGGCGAGGCCGCGCAGGCGCGTTACCAGGAGTATTTCGGCGAGTCTCGAAGCGTCACGCGGGCGCAATCCCGCCACCTGGAGTCGGACGCCGCCTGACGTCGAGTCGGCGCTCCGTGCCGGGACTCCGAGCCTGGCTCCAAGCAGGTTCCGCGACGACAACACCACCTGAGGGCAACGGGCATGACCCCATTCTTTGGAGAGCTGATCGGAACCGCTCTGCTGATCCTGCTCGGCAACGGTGTCGTCGCCAACGTCCTGTTAACTGCGACCAAGGGCCAAAACGGCGGCTGGATCGTCATCGTCTGGGGTTGGGGCATGGCCGTGTTCGTGGCCGTGTTCACGGTCGCCGCATTCAGCGGCGCCCACCTGAATCCGGCGGTCTTGGTCGGCCTTGCGGTCGCCGGCAAGTTCGAATGGGGGCAGGTGCCCGCCTACGTCCTGGCGCAGTTCATCGGCGCCATGATCGGTGCGGTGCTGGTCTGGCTGACCTACTGGCCGCATTTCGCACGCACGGAGGATCCGGACCTCAAGCTCGGCTGTTTCTGCACGGCTCCGGCCGTGCGCAACGCACCGTCGAACCTCTTCTCCGAGGCCATCGGCTCCTTTGTCCTGGTGCTCGCGGTGCACTTCCTCGCCGTGTCCGTCTTCGGGCTGGGGGCTCTGGATGCCCTGCCGGTCGGTCTGCTCGTTCTGGCCATCGGTCTGAGCCTCGGCGGCACGACCGGCTATGCGATCAACCCGGCGCGTGATCTCGGGCCTCGGATCGTCCATGCCCTGCTGCCCATGCCGGGCGGCAAGCGCGACAGCGATTGGGGCTATGCGTGGATTCCGGTGGTGGGGCCGCTGATCGGCGCCGGGCTGGCCGGTCTCCTGTATTTGGCGTTGCAAGACCCGACCAGCGTGCAGTTTCGGTGAAACCCGCGTCCGCGCGAGCGAAGCCGATGGGAGATATCCGATGAGTCGACGCACGCGAGAGCAACCCGTCCGAACGAGCCGGCGCCGATTCCTCGGAGCTGCCGCCGCGCTGCTCGGCGGCGCGGCGCTGCCCGGTCTTCCCTCGGCCCGGCAGTCCGACAGGCCGCCAGCCGACATCGACCCAGCGCGATCGGCTGCCGCGCGTCGCTGGCTGACGAGCGAGCTCACGCCCTCGACCCTGGATCCCGACGCGCAGATGGCCGAGATGCAGTTCCTCATCCGCGCGGCCGCACCCTTCCGGGGGCAGCGCATCCACGTCGTCTCCGAGACCATCCCGACCCATGTCTACGAGCAACGCATACTCGCTCGGGCCTTCCACGAGATCACGGGCATCCGGGTCCAGCACGACCTGATCCACGAGGGCGAGCTCGTCGAGCGCATCCAGCGCCAGACCCGGACCGGGCGCAACCTCTAAGATGCCTATGTCAACGACTCGGACTTCATCGGGACGCATTTCCGCAGCGACGCCGTCGTGCCGCTGTCGGACTGGATGGCTGGCGAGGGCGCCGATGTGACCCTTCCGACGCTGGATCTGGACGATTTCATCGGTCGCGCCTTCACCACCGGTCCCGACGGTGTCCTCTACCAATTGCCCGACCAGCAGTTCGCGAACCTCTACTGGTTCCGATACGACTGGTTCCGGCGCGACGATCTGAAAGCGGGTTTCGAGACCCGCTACGGCTATCCGCTTGGCGTTCCGCTCAATTGGAAGGCCTACGAGGACATCGCCGATTACTTCACGAACCAGGTCCGCGAGATCGACGGGCGACGGGTCTACGGACACATGGACTACGGGAAGGTCGACTCCTCGCTCGGTTGGCGCTTCACCGACGCCTGGCTCGCCATGGCCGGAGTCGGGGATCCGGGACTGCCCAACGGCACGCCGGTGGACGAATGGGGCATCCGGGTGGAGGACTGCAGGCCGGTCGGGTCTTCCGTCTCGCGCGGCGGCGCGACCAACAGCCCGGCCGCGGTCTACGCCCTGCGCAAGTATCTGAAGTGGCTGCGCGCCTTTGCGCCCCCGGAGGCGCTGAACATGACCTTCACGGACGCAGGCCCGGTGCCCGCAAGCGGCGACATCGCCCAGCAGGTCTTCTGGTACAGCGCCTTCACGCCCGATCTGGTCAAGCCCGGCTCGGCCGTGATGGACAGCGATGGACTGCCGAAATGGCGGGTCGCGCCATCGCCCCACGGCGCCTATTGGGAGCCCGGCATGAAGCTCGGCTACCAGGACTGCGGGGCCTGGACCCTGCCCGCGACGACCCCGCTAGAGCGCCGTCGGGCGGCCTGGCTCTGCGCACAGTTCTGCGTCTGCAAGAGCGTGTCGCTCAAAAAGACCCTGGTCGGGCTGACCCCGATTCGCCGCAGCGACCTCGCCTCCGAGGCCATGACCGCGGCGGCACCCCGACTCGGCGGTCTGGTTGAGTTCTATCGCAGCCCGGCACACCTGGCCTGGACCCCGACCGGACTCAATGTCCCGGACTACCCGAAGCTGGCGCAACTCTGGTGGACGCGCATCGGAGACGCTGTCCGGGGCAAGACCGATCCGCAACAGACCCTGGACAATCTGGCCGAGGCCCAAGACCAGACGCTGGCACGTATTGCGGCCTTGGGCCTGTCCAAGCGGTGCGCACCGCAGGTGTCGGCACCCGAAGACCTAGCCGTCTGGCTTACCGGACCGGGCGCCCCGAAACCGCGACTGACCGACGAGGAGGGGATCGGCAAGACCATGGAGTACGACACCCTCATGGCGGCTTGGCTCACGGAAAGGTTCGGCGGCTGATGCAGCGGGGTGTCGAGAGGATCTATCTGAGACCACCGACCCGGTCACGCTCGAGGATCACCAAGGCGATCCCGCCGAGCACTGCTGCGGAGGCGAGCACGAGACGCAGCGTGATCGGCTCGGCGAGCAGGGCGACCCCGCCGATCGCCACGATCACGGGTACGCTGAGCTGGACCGTAGCCGCGCTCGTCGCCCGCAACATCGGCAGGACTCGATACCAAAGCGCGTAGCCGAGTGCCGAAGTCAGGGCGCCCGAGGCGACGGCATAGCCGATACCGACCGCATCCGGCGAGACCTCCGTGATCATCAGCAGGCTCAACAACGCCGTGATCGGCACGGTCAGCAGAAAGTTGCCGGCCGTGACACGGATCGGGTCGCCGGCCCCTTTGCCCCGCACCGAGTAGACACCCCAGGCCATTCCGGCACCGATCATCATGAGTGCACCCACCAACGGAGGTGCGGAAAGCCCCGGCATCAGCAGGCCGACGAGTCCGCCGAAGGCCAATGCGACACCGACGATCTGAATGCCGTCGAGGCGTTCGCCACCCCGGAGTCCGAGTGCGATCATGGTCACCTGTACGGCACCGAACAAAAGCAGTGCGCCGGTCGCTGCGGTCAAGCTCAGGTAAGCGAACGAAAAGAGTGCCGCGTAGCCGAACAGGGCGAACGCCGAAGGCCAATTGCCCGCACCCGCACGTGCCTTCCCGGTCAGCCAGACGAGCAGCCAGAGCATCAGCGCGCCCGAGATCAATCGGATCGATGTGAAGCTGGCTGCATCGATGGCCGTATCGCGCAGTGCTGCCCGGCACAGCCAAGAGTTCGCGGCGAAAGCGATCATCGCGAACGCGGTCAGCAAGATGAGGCGGGGGTTGGTCATGGCTGGGTCGGCATCCTGGTTTAGGAGTATTGAATTGATCGGAAATAGCCTTGTTCTTGATCCCCGCGTCGGGAGCCAACACCTCATTACAAACCCAGTCATTTTCCCGCCTTGCAGGAGCCTGTCTATGCGTGTCTGGTCAGTTCAGGACGCCAAAGCTCGCTTCAGCGAGTTTCTGGATGCCTGTGTGACCGATGGCCCCCAGGTGGTCACGCGACGGGGCACTGAAACCGCCGTGCTAGTGCCCATCCATGAGTGTCGCCGCCTTCAGGCGGCCGCCCGCCCCTCGCTGAAGCAGCTCCTGCTGGCCGATACGGCCCGGACCGATATGCTGGTGCCGGAACGCGGCAAGGCTCGCCGGCGCCCAGGCCTGGCCCCTCGATTGCCAAGGTAAAGGGGCTCACCGTCGTCACGCGCAACGTTGCCGACTTCTCCTCCTTCGGCATTGTGCTTCTCAATCCATTCGAGTTTGGCGCGAAGCCCGGAAATGCGGACTAATCGCGACATCCGATCGCGTCCGTCACGTGTGGCTCCCTCGTAATACGTCCCCTATTCGACGAAATCCTCGGTCGACAACTCCGCCTGCCGCAGCACAAGCTGGGTGGCGCCCTCTGCGAGATCCGGCGGATAGCCGTACTTCGCGAGCAGGCGCCGGACGTTGCGCCGCAGGGTGGCCCGGACCGATTCGCGCTGTGTCCAGTCGAGCTTCGGCATCCGGCGTACCATCTCGGTCAGCTCGCGGGCCATCAGCCGCAACGCGTCGCTTTGCATGACCTCGCGCGCCGAGGCGTTCTCGGCCAGCGCGTCGTAAAACGCGATCTCCTCCGTACTCAGCCCGAGCGCATCGCCCTGCCGTTGCGCCTCGCGCAGGTCCCGCGCCAGGTCGATCAGACGGGCGATCATCTCAGCCGTCGTGATGGCCTTGTTGGTGTAGCGCAGCAGCGCGTCTTCCAACGCCTCGCGGAATTTGCGGCTGCGCACCAGGTTGCTGCGCTCAGTGCTGCGGATTTGATCGTTCAGCAGCTTGCGCAGCGTCTCCAGGGCCAGATTCTTCTGCTCCAGCGCGGCCACGCGCTTCAGGAACGCATCGCTCAGGATGTCCAGCCGCGCCTCGTCGAGGCCGGCCACAGCGAACAAGTCGATCACCTCGTCCGCATCCACCGCGCCGCCGATCACCTGCCGCACCGCGGCATCGATGTCCCGCTGCCGCGCGCGGCTGTCCGGACGATCGCCGTCGTCCGCCAGCCGCTTGCGGATCATCGCCGCCGCGCGCTGGAAGAAGGCCAGGTGCGGTGCGATCAGGTCGGTTTCCGGCCGCGGCACGGCGAGCGCGAAGGCCGTCGCGAGCTCCTTGACCAGGGTGCGAAAGCGCGTCCAGCCGTCGTCCTGTCCCAGCACATGATCGATAGCCGCCAGATACACCGGCAGCACATCGCGCGGCGCGGCGTCGAGTGCCCGGGCGTAGTCGCAGCCGTGGAAGAAATCGCGCAGCGTCTCGAAGGCCGACTGCATCGCCGGCATCGCCTCGTCCTGCACCTGTCGCACGGCCTGCCCGGTGCCGCCGGCGCGGCTGTAGGTGGCCAGCGCATCGGCCAGTTGGTCGGCGAGCCCGAGCAGATCGACGATCAGCCCGCCCGGCTTGTCGCCCCAGACCCGGTTGACCCGCGCGATGGCCTGCATCAGATTGTGCCCGGCCAACGGCTTGTCGAGATACAGCGTATGGGCGGGCGGACAATCAAAGCCGGTCAGCCACATGTCGCAGACGATGACCAGGCGCAGATCATCCGCCGGGTCCTTGAAGCGCTCGGCCAGGCGTTTGCGCGCGGCCTTGGTGCGGACATGGTCGCGCAAGGGCTCCGGGTCCTCGGCGCTGCCGGTGACGACCACCTTCATGGCCCCGCGCTCGTCGTCCGCATCGTGCCAGGCCGGTCGCAGCACGCGGATTTGCTCGTAGAGCCGCGCCGCGATGTCCCGGCTCATGGTCACCACCATCGCCTTGCCTTCCATCGCCGCACGCCGCTTCTCCCAGTGCTCGACGATGAACGTCGCCAGGCGCTCCAGGCGCTCCGGCGCACCGACCAGCGACTCCAGCCGCACGCGGATGCGCTCGTCGGGGTCGGCGCCCTTACGATCGGCCTTGACGACGTAGTCCACCTCGTCCTCGGCTATCCGCGCCCCGTCCTCGTCCACCTTGAGCTTGACGATGCGCGACTCGTAATAGAGCGGCCGGGTGGCGCCGTCCTCCACTGCCTGGCGGATGTCGTAGACGTCCGCGTAATCGCCGAAGACATGGATGGTGTTCTTGTCGTCGCGCTCCAGCGGCGTGCCGGTGAAGCCGACGAAGGTCGCGTTCGGCAGCGCCTCGCGCATCCAGCGCGCGCCGCCCTCGACGAAGCCGTATTGGCTGCGGTGTGCCTCGTCCGCCAGCACCACGACATTGGCGCGCTCGGAGATCACGCCGTGGGCCTCGGCGAACTTCTGGATGGTCGTGAACGCCACGCCGCCGGCGGCGCGGTCCAGCAGGTCCCTCAGGTGATCGCGGCTCGTGGCCTGCACCGGGTCCTGCCGCAGCAGCGCGCGCCCGGCTGCAAAGGTGTCGAAGAGCTGGTCGTCCAGGTCATTGCGGTCGGTGATCAGCACCAGCGTCGGATTGGCGAGGTAGGGCTCGCGGATCAAGGCGCCTGCCAGCATCAGCATGGTCAGCGACTTGCCCGAGCCCTGGGTGTGCCAGATCACCCCGCCGCGCCCGTCGCCGGCGGGCTTCAGATGTGCGAGCACGTTTGAGCGCGCCTTGCGCACGGCACGAAACTGGTGATACCCGGCGATCTTCTTGACGATCTCGCCGTGTGGGTCCTCCTCGAAGACTACGCAACTGCGCAGATAGTCGAGCAGAGCCCGCGGCTCGAAGAGCCCACGGATCAGCGCCTCCAGCGTCGGCGCGCCTCCGCCGTCATCCGCGAGCGGTCGCCAAGGCATAAAGCGGCTGCGGTCGCTGGTGATGGAGCCGACCCGCGTCAGCATCCCGTCCGAGACCACTCGCACCAGGTTCGCAACGAAGAGGTCAGGCACCGTCGCTTGATAGCGGTCGAGCTGCTCGATGGCCGCCGTGAGATCGGCCTGCGGGTCGGTCGGGTCCTTGAGCTCGATCACCGCGATGGGCAAGCCGTTCAGGAACACCACCAGGTCCAGCCGGATCGTCTTGCCGCAGGATCCGGTGACCGTGAGCTGGCGCACTACCAGGATGTCGTTGGCGAGCGGGTCGTCGAAGTCCACGAGCCGGGCGCGTCCGCCCCGGGTCTCGCCCGAGACGGTATCGCCGTATTCCACCTCGACGCCATTAGTCAGCTGCGAGTGAAACCAGCGGTTGTTCTGGACCAGGGTGGGATGCGGCGGGTGGGCGAGGGTGCGCATCACGCCTTCGATCGTCTCCTGAGGTAATCCAGGATTGAGCCTTCTGACAGCGCCGTTCAGAACCGTGCCAAGGATCGAAACATGGCCTGCGTCGTGGTCATCGTCGAGATCTTTAGCCAGCAAGACCCGAACAGGGACCGCCTCGAACCAGGCTGACGCGGCAAGTTCAGCGGTTAGCTCATCCATCGACTCCCTCCGGGAGAGTTTCACCCTCACTGAAGTCGTCCTCGTCCCCGTCAGGGCGATTTCTAAATTCCACAAGACTCTTCCGATACGCCAGCCTATCCTGGCTGTAGAGCGCTTGACTGGCGCTGATCGGCACTTCTTCGATCACGATGTCCGAATACCTGCCGTCCAGGTAGGCGTTGAAATCGTCATGGACCGCAAATCTGAGATAGTTAATCGGATCGCGCCCGATCTGTTCCTGATGCAGCCTGAACATCAAGCCAATGGCAGCATCTACGGCGGTTGCGATTAGGATCGCGTAATCGACCGACAGCACGTTATCCAGTGCGTCCCGGCCATGCGGCCCCACCCCTTGGCTATTACGCACCTTAACCACGCCGTCGACGAGAGAATTCAGGCCCCTGAGTATGCTGGCAACGCCCTGCTCGGCTTCTTTGTCGTCGCGATCCAGCGATGTTAGCTCCAGTGTTTGGATCGCCTGCGACATCAGCCAGTTCGGGTTCGGGTTGGGCGAAATCTCGATGCCGCGATCTGTCAGGATCGTGATGCAGACGGTTTCGAGCAGCCCACGACAGTGTGTGAATGCGATGCCGGGCTCGCTCTTGATCGTTCGCTCGATAACCTCGACGGCTGATCGAAGCGAGGCGGATGTCGGATACCGTTCGAACAGCTGTCGGCAGCTAAGAAGCTCAAAGCTCCCATCAAGACTGGCCATGCGACTCCCTGGGAACCTGTAGGCGTATTTCTCCGGATAGGAGCTTGGGTAGCAGATAATCGCGCAGTCGTGCCAGCGCTCGGGACTCCAGCATGACCTGGGCGTAATGTTGGTAGAGCGGTCCGATAGCACGGTCAGCCGCGTGCAATATCTCAGATGACGGAACGATGACGAGTGCTTCTTGGAGATGACCTCGCTTGATGTGCCCCATCGTTGTTGCCTTGCTTGCTGCAACGGCACGGAACCACGGCAAGTGCTGACGAACCCAGAGCAAGCAGAACCAGTTCGGATAATGGGCTGAGGTGACTTTGAACAGATGCTGATTCAAGGCGCCCTTGCCGCCAAACCAGAACTCGGTCTCAAGCGTACCGGACCATGAGAACAACAAGTCGCGATCGTTGATCACGTACTGCTCGGGCACATCGCCATTCGCCCAGTCGGTCCCATTGGTCGAGCCCTTTCGAAGCTCCGCGATTTTGATAACGGGTAAATCTTGACCGTCTCCGCGTGGGGGGTATTTCTGAAGTGCGAGACCGTTGAGGAAGGTTGCAATCGCTGCAATCGGTTTAAGTTCCCACCCCTTCGGTACGGGGCCGATCTCGGATTCGACAAAGCGGTTGGGTAGGGCGTCGAAGACGGGCTTGGGCATGGATGGTAAGGAGGTCGCGCCCGCGGCCTTGGCGTGCACCGGCTCGAAGTCCACGAACCAGGCGCGGAAGATCGCCCGTGCCAGCCGCTCCAGCGCCTGCGCCGTCCGCCGGTTTTGCTCGATCTTGTCGTCGAGTGCGCCGAGGGCACCGGCGATGGCGCGTTGTTCGTCAATGGGTGGTAACGTGATCTGTAGTCGCCGCTGGTCACGCAGGCTGAGGTAGGGCGCCATATCCGTCGAGGCAGCCATCCCGTGGAGCTGTACATCGAACTCACGGCTGTTTGACCAGTAACGAAGAAACCCTGGTTCGAGCTGATCATAGTCCAGAGAGCGCCAACGGCTTAGGTGCGGCGAATAGACGAATAGGGGCATTTTTGGAGTAACAAAGGTCGTGCGGCCTGTCGAGTTTCCCTTTGTTGTCACGGCCACATCGCCGGCCTTCGATAGCTTTTCTTCAAGTCGGGGCGTCAACTCGTCGCGGAATCGATCAACCCCCGCAAAGTTGATATGGGTATCTGTTACGTGTCCTGCGCGTAGGAAGATTAAGCCGGTGCCACCGAGTTCAGAGTTCTTTGCACGGTATCCATCGGTGACATCCAAGATACCGCCATCAATGAGTTCGCCAAAAGTCGCACGTGTCGTGCTTGTCCATGCTTCGGCGTCGCGTCTTCCAGGCGGATGCTGTTCAGTGGGTTGAGACGGACCGCTGGAGCTGCTCGACGACCCTCGCAAGCTGGAGCGTGGGAGCGAGAAAGGGTCGGGTTGGGGCTGGAACTCGGGAGCCGTCGGCCGATCAGCCATTGCCCACCCCCTTCAGCCGCTCGCGCACCACCCCCATCAAACGCTCACCGTCTACGAAGCACGCCTCCAGCTCCGCCAGCAGGCGCGGGTATTTCTCCTCGAATGGCTCGCCGTCCTCTTCCTGCTCCTCGGCACCGACGTAGCGGCCAGGGGTGAGCACGAACCCGTGCTTGCGGATGCCGTTGATGGTCTCCGCCTTGCAGAAGCCAGAGATGTCGCGGTAGGTCCAGTCGCCGTGTTCGGCGGCGTCCCACCAGGCGGGGGCGGGCTCGCCGCGCCATTGGCGGAAGGCGTAGACGATGCGGCCGATGTCGGAGTCCGGGCGGGGGTCGCCGAGTCCATCGGCGAGCAGGGTCTCGCCGCCGTCGCCGCCGGTTAGCACCCGCAGCGTTCGGGTCTGCAGGGTGCCGAGCTTGCGGGCGTCGATGAACAGTGTCTCGCCGCAGCGCCCCTCCTTTCGATTGGGGGCGCCGTGCTTGAGGTTGCGGCCGGTCTTGTCGCGGGTCAGGAACCAGAGGCAGGCGGGGATGCCGGTGGTGAGAAAGAGCTGGGCCGGCAGCGCGACGATGGCGTCGACTAGGTCGGCCTCGACGATGCGTTGGCGGATCTCGCCCTCGCCCCCGGAGCCGGACGACAGCGAGCCGTTGGCCATGACGAAGCCGGCGACCCCGCCGCCATGACCGTTCGGTGGCGCCAGGTGATGGATGAAGTGCTGAATCCAGGCGTAGTTGGCGTTACCGGCGGGCGGGGTGCCGTAGCGCCAGCGCACGTCCTTCTCCAGCAGCTTGCCGGACCAGTCCGAGATGTTGAATGGCGGATTGGCGAGGATGTAGTCGGCTTTCAGATCCGGGTGCAGGTGGCGCAGGAAGGTGTCCGCGGGCTGGGAGCCCAGGTTGGCCTCGATGCCGCGGATCGCGAGGTTCATGTGCGCCAGTCGCCAGGTGGTGGGGTTGGACTCCTGACCGAAGATGGAGATGTCGGTCGTCTGTCCGCCGTGGGCCTCGACGAAGCGCTCGGACTGCACGAACATGCCCGCGGAGCCGCAGCAGGGGTCGTAGACGCGGCCCTCGTAGGGTTCGAGCATCTCCACCAGCAGGCGCACGATGCAGCGCGGCGTGAAGAACTCGCCGCCGAGCTTGCCCTCGGCCTGAGCGAACTTGCCGAGGAAGTACTCGTAGACGCGGCCGAGACTGTCTCGGGCCTTGGCGCGGTCGCCTTTGAAGTCGCTGTTGGCGATCAGGTCGATCAGGCCCTTGAGCTTTTCGGGCGCGATGCTGCGGCGGGCGTAGTCGCGCGGCAGCTTTCCCTTGAGATTCGGGTTGTCACGCTCGACGGCGAGGATGGCGTCGTCGATCAGCGTGGCGATGTCGGGCCGGATGGCCTGGTTCTGCAGGTTCTGCCAGCGCGCCTCGGGCGGTACCCAGAAGACGCGCTCGGCGGTGTACTCGTCGCGGCTCTCCAGCAGGCTCTCCATCTGGACGCCGGTGATGCCGTCCGCTTCGAGCTCGGCCATGAGGCCCTCGCGCCTGGCCGCGAAGGCATCGGAAATGTACTTCAGGAACAGCAGGCCCAGCACGACGTGCTTGTACTCGGCCGCGTCCACCTGACCGCGCAGCGCATCGGCCGACTTCCACAGGGTGTCGGCATAGGCGAGGTCGTTGTTGTTCGAATCCTGACTGGCCATCGAGGCTCCTGTTTGTATCGTGCCGTCGGCCGGAAACGGCTGTCTTGGGGATGCCCCTCGCATTCCTCGCGGGTTCTGTTTACGGCACCCTTGAGTACAGCTCGGAGCCGGGAACCACAATTTGAGTGCCCACGCCCAAGCGTTGCGCGCGTCGCCCAACCCGACGGTCATCAAAGGTATAGAGCGCCTCGCAGTGACGGCTGCCGGCGATATGAAGGGCATCGGCGAAGTCCAAACCCTGTTCGAGAAGCTCCAGCGCGGCCGCGATCCGGTCGACCTCCTCGACGTTGACGTTCGGTAGCCCAAGCAGGTGCGTCAGGACCTGAATCACCTGTGCCGCATCGAAGCGGTAAAAGGCGCGCAGCACCCATTCGAGCTCCAAAACGACAGTGAGCGGGACGAACAGGCTGGGACTCTCGACGAGGATCTTGTAGGCGATCGGTCGTTGTGTGGCCGCTTCCGGGTCGCAGGGGTCATCGACATAGAAGCGGGCCAGGATGTTGGTATCAAGGGCGATCATCGCGCTCGTCCCGCATCGCGGTCGCCACATCGAAGTCCGACAGGTTTCGCACTCCGGGCCGGTCGCACCTCAGCAGCCCGAAGCCGTCCTCGGGTCGCGTCTGCTTGATGGTGCGGATGATTCGGACCCGGATGCTGTCGCCTTCGAGCTCGAAATCCAGTTTGCTGCCGGGTGCGATTCCGAGCCGCTGACGGATTGCGGCGGGGATGACCACCTGGCCCTTGTCCGAGACGGTCACGGTCGACATCGTGGGTGCTCTAAATCTTACATAGTAAGAGGCAAGAGTTTACGCCAGCCGCGTTCCGATGCAAAACGGGCCGGGTTTGCCGTGTGTCGGCATGAGCCTGGTACGGCCGGTCGCGTCGGTCTCTTCTATGCCGTTGGCGCCCAGAGATCGCTCAGGTTGATGGCCACCGCATCGAAGGGTGCGACCGACACCGAGGCCGCACCGGCAAAACGGCCGATCTCTCTCCAGGCTCCATCTTCGAGTGCGTAGGCTTCCAATGTGTGTGCTAGAGGGTCGACCAGCCACGCGTAGGACACGCCGAACTCCGCGTAGATCGGCATTTTGATATTCCTGTCCTTGCTTTCGGTGGACGGGGAGAGGACCTCGCAGATCCAATCCGGCACGACTTCGATGCGATGGACGGGGGGATGGTTGAGCATGCGCTCGCGCCTCCAGCCGGCAAGATCCGGTACATCGACCTCGGCGTCTCGGATGAAATGCAATTCAGGCTCGTCGACGATCCACCAACCGCCGGGGCCGCCGCGTCCACGTTGGAAGGGCCCGATCAGCTCGTAGCCAAGGCCAGACGCCGCCACGATGTGGGGCCACGCCGGACGCGGCTGGACGTAGAGTTGGCCGTCGAGGATCTCCCCTACGACCTCTTCGGGTAGGCTTTCAAGTTGTTCGTAGAGACCGGGCCGAGGTTTTGTACGTGGGTGCATAGCGAGTGCTCCCCGCGGCTTGTTCCGCATTTTCGGAGAAGTAAGCGCCGAATCTTACGCTGATTGAGCCAACTTGATGCCGGGGATTCCGCCGCAGCACTCAGTTTCATCGCGCTGCGTGTCCGAAGGCGGATTCAAACGCGCTCAACGATGATCACAGTGACCGCCGATCGCAAAGATGTAGATCGACTCGTCGTCGAACCGATGAATCACGCGGTCTTGCTGTGACAGACGACGTGACCGGAGTCCGCTCAGGTTGTGTTTCAACGCCCCCGGCTTGCCGATGCCCGTTGCGGGATCGCCGCGTTGCATGTCCTTGATGATGCGGCACAGATTGCGGTGCAGTCGCTTGTCTGTGTCCCGAAGCGCCTCGTATTGCTCCCAGGTATCGCCCTCAAAGACGATTGATCGCAGCAAGCTGCTCCGGTGCCGGGCGGTAGCCACTCGCCAGTGCGTGTGTCTGAGAAGAGCGAGCGATTTGTTCCATCAGTGATCGGTTCTGGAGAACATAGAGTGTTTCTTGCTCGCGCTCCCAATCCTCGGCGCTGAGGACGACAAAGTCCTCGCCGTTGCGGCGTGAAACCTTCAGCGGTTCATGCTCTGCGATGACCTTTTCAACATGCGCGCGTAGATTGTCGCGGAATTGGTTCACGGTGACGGTGTCCATCTCTCGGCCTCCTCCGTACGGCAACTCGGTACGGAATATAGTGCAGGATCCCGAAACGACAAAGCCCGACCTCTCTGGTTTGGAGAAGGCGCGAGCGCTACCCCAGTAACTACCCCGGTTTTTCGTAGCTCAGGGCAGTTCACCCCGAGGATCTAGACTTGCGCAGAGACCTATTCCGGATGCTATTCTGAGCACCTTGAATCGAGCGGAGATCGTCATGGCTCATATCATCCTAGCGGAGGTCACCGCCAGCGTGTCCGAATTGAAGAGGAACCCCATGGGGACGGTGGCGGCTGGCGACGGCTTTGCGGTCGCCATCCTCAACCGCAATGAGCCGGCCTTTTACTGCGTGCCGGCTGATGCATACGAGGCGCTGATGGATCGGCTGGAAGACTTGGAGCTCAATGCGCTGGCGGATGCCCGCCTCGCAGACGGACAGGCACCACAGAAGGTGTCTTTGGATGATCTATGAACTGGCCTTCCATCCGGAGGCGCTGAAGGAATGGGTCAACTTGGATCCATCGGTCAGAACCCAGTTCAAAAAGAAACTCGCCGAACGCCTGCTCAATCCGCGCGTCCCGGCGGCCCAACTCTCGGGGCGCTCAAACCGCCACAAGATCAAACTGCGAATGGTGGGCTACCGACTCGTCTATGAGGTTCGGGACGCCGAGTTGCTCATCCTCGTTGTGGCTGTGGGAAAGCGCGATAGCAAAGCGGTCTATCGAATCGCCACGAATCGTTAGGGGAGCTCCGCTCTGTACTGCGCGTCGCCGGCGTTGCGGGTGCATAAGGGCTTGAGCTCGGCGGGATACATTGCATGTCCCGCCGGGCACGAGTCAGCCGAGACTGCTCAGGACATCGGCCTCGATCTGTCGGGCATAGGGGCCGAAGCGTTTTTGGTGCTCGGTCGCCCACTGCAATTCGGCCCACGTCTGCATCCGTAGCTCGGGCTGGCCGTCCGGGCGGAGACACTCCGCCGAGCGGGGTCGGGCGTCACGATAGTCTCGGTCGAGATCGATGTCGTACATGGCTGGATCCTCGGTGCTTCTGGCTGAAATGAGGTCGAAGACGCGGATCCTGAGGCAAGGACTGCACCAAAATCCTACGACGCCTGTCATCTTTTGGAAACTCTGAGTCCATTCATCGTGAAATTCAATCCCGAGCGGCGGTGTCGCCGTCGGAGTCGTGCTTGGAGATCAATTGGATCTTGTGAGGTCGGGTGAGGGTGACGGGCGGATCGTGGCCAGGCCATCCGCGCTCGCCTGGCTCATCGCGATGCGGAGGGTTCGGTCGGTCTGGCAGCGGCTCGGGGCCAGAGGCGGCCCCGAAATGGTGCGACCCTCGACCCGAAACGGGTCGAGGATCCTGTCGACGTCAGAGCGCGCGGCAGTCCGCGAGGACCACTTCGGTCTTGGTTCCGCCGGAGCGCGAGCCTTGGGCCTCCATCGCTTCGACGACGTCCATGCCCTCGACGACCTTGCCGAAGACTACGTGCTTGCCGTCCAGCCAAGGTGTCGCATCGACCGTGATGAAGAACTGCGACCCGTTGGTGTTGGGGCCGGCATTCGCCATCGAGAGGATCCCGGCCTCGGTGTGCTTCAGCTCGAAGTTCTCGTCGGCGAACTTCTCTCCGTAGATGGACTCGCCGCCCGTGCCGTTGCCGCGGGTGAAGTCCCCGCCCTGGATCATGAAGCCCGGGATGATGCGATGGAAGGGACTGCCGGCATAGGCGAGCGGCTTGCCGCTCTTGCCCATGCCCTTCTCTCCGGTGCAGAGCGCACGGAAGTTCTCGGCCGTCTTCGGGACCACGTCGGCGAAGAGCTCGATCGTGATGGTGCCGGCGGGCTCGCCGCCGATCGTCACGTCCAGCGCGACCTTGGGGTTGTCAGCAAGAGCGGGTGTCGTCATAGCAGCTAAGAGTACCGTGGTGAGGTAAAGGGATGGTTTTGACATGGTCAATTCCTGTCGTGGTTGAACGTTGTGAGTGATCTTCGGAATAAAAGGTCGGAGGTTGCCGTATATCATGCAGGCGGCGGTTCGGTCTCGCTCCCGACGAGCCCGTCCGGCGGAGGGAATCGTGCGACCAAGGCATCGGGCAGCTCTCCGCGTCCGGCTTGGTAGAGCGCGCCGGATTCGAGCATGATGGTCACCATGACGGCAAGCAACAGGGGCACGACGCCGATGCGTGCCCAAATGGCGCTGGCCATGTCCTGCGACTCGATCTTGTGCCGCTCCATCTCCTGCATCGCCGAGGGCAGGGTCTTGAGCTGTGCCGCGATCTCGGTCTCGTCCGTTTTTCCGAGCAGGGCGATGCTCAGGATCGCGGCACACACCAGGTAGGCGATCAGGATCAGGCGATAGCGGCTCGCGGCCAGGCGCCAGTGGATTGCGGCGAACCAGCGCATGTCATTGCCGGGTCGCCGGGACCTCATCCAGGTCACGCCGATCAAGACCAGGGAGATGGCGAGCGGGATCGAGACTGCAAGCCACTTGTAGCGCCCGATCATCGAATCCGGCTCCGCCATCGAGCCCGCGAGCAGCGCGACCCCGATCAGAAGATTGAAGACGATCAGGTTGACCATCGCCAGCTCATGCGGCGTCTTGGCCTTGCGGCGGCTTATGTCGTCGACTGGGAAGAACATGTCTGTCGCGTCCGTGGAGGTCGATCGGAACGTCCGATCCGGGTCGCGCGAAGCGCGCGCCCGGAGCCGGTATCATTTTGGAGCCTCTGCTCCCGAGAACGCAAACTCGAGGGGGTTGACTCGGGCCCGGGTTTGGATCCGGGCCTGCACACGGCGGCGCGCTCGGGTTTGTGCGATCATCGCTCGACCGTCACGACAACAAAATTACCGAGGAGCCAGGACGAGGATGCCCGAGATCACCCCCTACGCGGACAACAGCGCCGAGGCCATGCTGCGCGTCATCTCACTCTTCATCATCGGCGATGGCGAGGTGAAGGACGAGGAGATGGACATGCTCGAGGAGCTCGGTGTTTTCGAGCGCTTCGGTGTCGACCGCGACGACTTCGCGCGGATCCTCGACGGTTACTGCGACGACCTCATCGCCCATGCCGGCACCGCCCGCTTCGTCGGGCTCGCCGATCCGGATTGGGTCGACACCATCCTGGCCCCGGTCACGGACCGCGTCGCGCGTCGGAACTTGGCACGGATGCTTCTGTTGCTGGCGCGCTCGGACGGCTTTTTCTCCGACGCCGAGCTCGTGATCTATCGCCAAATGCTCGACCGCTGGGAGATCGATGTCGACTCACTCGCCGAGCCGGACTGAGCGGGGGCCGATACGAGCCCCGCGAAGCGTGCCGCGCGACAGGGGTCCGAGACGCGGCGACACAAGGCCGGGCGGTCGCGGCGAGACTCGCCCGGGTATACTTGACGCCCCCGACCGCTCGGCGCTGCACCTCGGCGTGTTGCCGGCCGCGATGGCTCGGATCACCCACATTGGCGATACACGGAGTGCCTGATATGACCCAGTCTATCCTCGTCGGCAAGGGGCCCGATTCGGTCTCGATCCTCTCGCGCATGGCCAACCGGCACGGTCTGGTCGCGGGGGCAACGGGTACCGGGAAGACGGTGACGCTCCAACGGCTTGCCGAACAGTTCAGCCGTATCGGCGTGCCTGTGTTCCTTGCCGACATCAAGGGCGATCTCGCGGGTATCAGCCAGCCTGGAGGCGGCAACAAGCGCGTCGCCGAGCGGGTCGCCGAGATGGGTCTGGAGCAGGACGAAGGTTTCGTCTATGCCGGCAATCCGGTGATGTTTTGGGACATCCAGGGCGAGCAGGGTCACCCGGTTCGCACCACCTTGACCGAGATGGGACCGCTCCTCCTGTCGCGTTTGCTCAATCTCAACGAGGTGCAGGAAGGTGTCATCAATATCGTTTTCCATGTCGCCGACGAGAACGGCTGGCTGCTCCTCGATCTGAAGGATCTGCGTGCCCTGTTGGCACATGTGGCCGAGAACGCCGCGGAGCTCCAGACCCGTTACGGCAACGTCTCGTCGGCGAGCGTGGGCGCGATCCAACGCCGCTTGCTGGTGATCGAGAAGCAGGGCGGGGATCTCCTCTTCGGCGAGCCTGCGCTCGCGCTGCAGGACATGATGCAGACCGACGAGAACGGCCACGGCTACATCAATATCCTCGCCGCGGACACGCTCGTCCACACCCCGGCGATCTACTCGACCTTCCTGCTCTGGCTGCTGTCCGAGCTGTTCGAGGAGCTTCCCGAGGCGGGCGACCAAGACAAGCCCAAATTGGTCTTCTTCTTCGACGAGGCGCATCTGCTCTTCAAGGATGCGCCCAAGGTCCTGCTGGACAAGATCGAGCAGGTCGTGCGGCTGATCCGCTCCAAGGGCGTCGGCGTGTACTTCGTCACGCAGAACCCGCTGGACGTGCCGGACACGGTGCTCGCACAGTTGGGCAACAGAGTTCAGCACGCCTTGCGTGCGTTCACGC
>NZ_DATITZ010000244.1:0-14566 GCF_035467215.1 Thiocapsa sp.
CGAGGAGGAGATTCGCGAGTCCGAGACGGCGATCGCGGCTGCGGATCGCGTCCTCGCCGAGCTCTGTCGTCAAGCCGTGTGCGAGGCGCCGGCGCAATTGCCGGTGCTCGAGGAGCGCGTGCGCGACCGGCGGCGACTCGCCGCGGACTTGGAGGATGTCGAGCGCGCACTCACGCGTGCCGGTGACGGCCTCGGGATCGAGGCGCTCGCACAAGAGGCGACGGCCGTCGATCAGGATCGGGTGGTGGTGCGGCTGGCCGAGATCGACGCACGCCTCGAGCAGGAGCTGCGCCCCGCGTACCGCGCGCTGATCGAGGAGAAGGCCGAAGCCGGTCGTGCACTCAAGGTGATGGGCGGGGAGGGCACCGCCGCCGCACTCGCCGAAGAGTCTCAACAGATCCTCGCCGGCATCCGCACCCAAGCCGAGCAGTATGTCCGCCTCAAGCTCGCGGCGCGCATCCTGCGCGATGAGATCGAGCGCTTCCGCCGCCAAAACAGCGACCCGATCCTCGGGCGCACCAGCGGCTATTTCGCGCGCCTGACGTGCGGCGCCTTCAGTGCGGTCGAGACCGATTTCGACGAGGCGGATCAGCCCGTCTTGGTCGGTCTGCGCAACAGCGGCGAGCGACTGCGCGTAGAGGCGATGAGCACGGGTACCCGCGATCAGCTCTATCTGGCGCTGCGTCTCGCCAACCTGGAACACTATCTTCAGAGCGCCGAGCCGATGCCGTTCGTCGTCGACGACATCCTCATCCAGTTCGACGACGAGCGCGCGCTCGCGACACTCGCAACTCTGGCCGACTTCTCGGTTAAGACGCAGGTGATCCTCTTCACGCACCACGGCCGCGACGTTGAGCAGGCCAGGCAGCTCGATCCGAGCCAAGAGCGGGTTTGGGTCCACCGTTTGGGCTAAACCGCGCCGGGCGCGCTTTAGTGTGTACCGGCCTGTCTGCGAGCCCGGCCGAGCGTCGCCCGTGTCGTGTAGGCGGCTCCTCTTGCTTGCTCCGCAGGCGCAAAGCCCTATTTAATGAGCTTGGCGGCGAGCAGACGCCGCAGTGGCTGCTCGCCTTAAACCGCGCTGGCTCCAGCAGATATCAAGTCTGCCGGGGCCGATACCATCCAAAAACGTCGCATACCGCGCGGTGCGCGGTTCAGGAGTTACCGTTGGAAATCGAAGCAGTCGCACAACTCATCCGCCAGGGCATCCCCGGCGCCGAGGTCCAGGTCTCCGGAGACGGCAGTCATTTCGACGCCGTCGTCGTGAGCGAGGTCTTCGAAGGTCTCACGCCGATCAAGAAGCAGCGTTTGGTGATGGATACCGTCAAGCCGCAGATCGCGAGCGGGGAGCTGCATGCCTTGTCGATCAAGACCCTGACGCCGGCGCAAGCGGCCGAGCATGTCGGCTGACGTGAGTCGGGGGCATTGACGGGCACCTGGCGCCGGTCATGAAACCGGCCGTAGGGACGAGGGAGAGCGAAGTCCACCGATTCGTGCGCCGGCGGTGGTTGGTGGACGGCGCTGCGTTTGTCCCCCTTGCAGTGCAAAGGCGTTGACGTGGCCGGGGTCAAGCGCCAAGCCTCGGGCCTTGCCAAGGGCTGACCCGGTGCCATACTTGAACATGACGGAGCAACCCCTTGCGCAGGAGGTCAAGCCATGTTTCTCAAACATCGCACTACCGGCAAGATGATCGAGGTCCTGAGTCAGCGGGACCTGTTCAACCCGATGCACCCGAAGATCGTCGGGCGCTATCACTATGGTGAAGAGGCCCAGGAGCCGGAGACGTTCGACAAGGCCGAGCTGATGTTCATCTCGGACGAGATTCTGCCGCGCTGTTGGACCGACAGTCATTATCGCGACGACGAGATCCACCACTATTACAAGAAAGCGTCCTGAAGGGGCGTAGGCCGGCCCGAGTTGCATGCTCGGGCCGTTTTCGTTGTGCCCTTCGCGCCGCCGATTCCCGAACTCGGTCCGTAGGTTGTGCTGACGATAGGAAGCAGAACGTGCGCCGTTGGTTGATTGTGGCTCGCGTTGGCGTTGGCGCGGGGAAGATGGGTTTCGCTTAGCTCTACCCATCCACGGCCCTTAACCGCCGTTCTTGTCGGATGGAGGTGCGATCTCCACCAGGATCCGCCCGTGCGTCTTCCCCGCCAGCATCTCCTCGAAGACCGCGGGAAGTCCATCCAGGTCGACGGTCTCCCCGAGTAACAGGTTCAAGTCGGCCGGGTGCCAATCACTTGCCAGATGCCCCCACAGCTCGGTGCGCAGGGCCTGCGGGATATCCACCGAGTTACAGCCGAGCAGACTCACGCCTCGCAGGATGAAGGGCATCACGGTGGTTTCAAGCAGATGTCCGCCCGCGAGCCCGATGCTGGCGATGTTCCCGTTCGGAACCGTGGTGCGCGTGATCTGCGCCAGGGTCTCGCCGCCGACATTGTCGATGGCACCGCCCCAGAGGGCCTTCTCCAGCGGCCGTTTCGCGTCGGCCAGTGCATCGCGCCCGATGATGCGAGCCGCACCGATCGCCTTCAGCCAGTCCGCAAGCTCGGGTTTGCCCGAAAGCGCGACCGCCTCGTAGCCGAGTCGGGCGAGGATCGCGATCGCCATGGATCCGACCCCGCCGCTTGCGCCCGTGACGAGGATCGGGCCCATCTCGGGTCGCTGGCCGTTGACCTGCATCCGGTGTACCGCCAGTGCTGCGGTGAATCCTGCGGTGCCCAGGATCATGGTCGAGCGCGGATCCAACCCGACCGGAATCGGTGTCAGCCAGGTCGCAGGCACGCGCAGAGACTCGGCATAGCCGCCGTCGTGGTCGAAGCTCAGGCCCCAGCCCGTCGCGACGACCGCATCCCCCGCACGGTAAGCGGAGTCGTTGGATTGTTCCACGATGCCGGCGGCATCCACCCCGCCGACCAGCGGGAAGGTGCGCAGGATCTTGCCGCGCCCCGTGCCGGCGAGTGCATCTTTGTAATTGACGCTCGAATGGGTGACGCGCACCAAGACCTCGCCCGTCTCGGGGGCCTGCTTCGGCAGCGCCTCGAGACCGGCGCGGTGACCCTGCGCGTCTTGATGAATCCGGAATGCACGATAGGTTTGCATCAGACGACCTCCGCTAGATGACTTCCTCTAGATGACTTCCACCGGGATCAGGCCGATCTTGCTGCGCCACTTCGCCGGCCCGGTTTGATGAACGGACTCGCCGCGGCTGTCGACGGCCACGGTGACCGGCATGTCCTCGACCTCGAACTCGCGGATCGCCTCCATCCCTAGATCCTCGAAGGCGATAAGTCGGGAGGACTTGATTGCCTTGGCGACCAAGAAGGCCGCGCCGCCGACGGCCATCAAGTACACGGCGCCGTGCTTCTTGATGGCGTCGATCGCCGCGGGGCCGCGCTCGGCCTTGCCGATCATCCCGATCAGGCCGGTGCGCTCGAGCAGCTGGTCGGTGAACTTGTCCATTCGGGTGGCGGTGGTCGGTCCGGCCGGGCCCACGACCTCGTCGCGCACCGGGTCGACGGGGCCGACGTAGTAGATGAATCGGTCGGTGAGATCCACACCCTCGGGCAGGCGCTCGCCCCGATCCAGGAGATCGGCGATGCGTTTGTGCGCGGCGTCCCGGCCGGTCAGCAGCTTGCCCGAGAGCAGAAGACGCTCGCCCGGCTGCCAGGTCGCGATCTCCTCGCGGGTCAGGCCGTCTAGATGGACGCGACGCGCCCCGGCGGCGGCGTCCCAGGTGATCGGAGGCCAATCGTCCAGGCTCGGCGGAACGAGCGCAACCGGCCCGGAGCCGTCGAGCGTGAATTCCAGATGTCGTGTCGCGGCGCAGTTGGGGATCATGGCGACCGGGAGCGAGGCAGCATGGGTCGGATAGGTCAGAATCTTCACATCCAGCACCGTCGTGAGCCCCCCGAGACCCTGCGCGCCGATGCCGAGCCCATTGACCTTCTCATGCAGCTCCAGGCGCAGGGCTTCGATGGGGTTCGACGGTCCGCGCGCCCTGATCTCGTGGATGTCGATGTCCTCCATCAGCGATTCCTTCGCGAGCAGCATCGCCTTTTCGGCGGATCCGCCGATCCCGATCCCGAGCATCCCGGGCGGGCACCAACCGGCACCCATGGTCGGAACCGTCTTGAGCACCCAGTCGACCAGGCTTTCGCTCGGGTTCAAGACCGCGAACTTCGCCTTGTTCTCCGAGCCGCCACCCTTGGCCGCCAGACGCACCTCGACCCGATCGCCGGGAACCAGCTCCACATGCACGACGGCCGGCGTGTTGTCCCCCGTGTTCTTGCGCGTCCCGATGGGAGGCGAGACCATGGATGCGCGCAGCACATTGTCGGGATGGCTGTAAGCCCGGCGTACACCCGCATCGACCATCTCCTGAATCCCCATGCTTGCGTCCCAGCGCACCTCCATACCGATCTTCAGAAAGACCACGACCATGCCGGTGTCCTGACAGATCGGCCGGTGCCCCTCCGCGCACATCCGGGAGTTGACCAGGATCTGAGCCATCGCATCCTTCGCGGCAGGCGATTCCTCGATCTCGTAAGCCGCCGTGAGGGCTTGGATATAGTCGCGCGGGTGATAGTAGGAGATGAATTGCAGCGCGTCGGCGATGCTTTGGACAAAGTCGTTTTCGCGGATAATGGTCATGGTTCTGCGGCGCCTCGTTCCGGACATGCGCGCAGTATAACAAGCCACTCGCGGTGGGCTCGTGGCGCCGCCGAACGAGACTGCAAAGGCCGTTGGGTGCGAGGAGGGGGCAGTCGATGCCTCAGCCGTGACGTTCGCTTCGTCCCATCTCCTCGACCTCCTCGGCAACGGCACCCCAGTCGATCCCTGCAAATCGGCGTGCACGGATCGCCTCGGCGGTCTGAAACGCCCAAGCGTGAAAGTCGGTGTCGTGCTAGGTGGCGGGTGCGTCGATCTTTGCCGCGCGTGTCGTGTCGGTGTGCTCTCGGGCATCGCGTTGTGGTTTGGTCGAGTGAAGCATAGAACCTAATCCTGCGCACGGGCAGCCCATCGCCAGCCAAAAAGAGCTTGGCAAAGATCGTAGGGGCCTGTAATATTCCGGGCTCGCAACGACAGGCGCGTAGCTCAGTTGGTTAGAGCACCACCTTGACATGGTGGGGGTCGTTGGTTCGAGTCCAATCGCGCCTACCAAACATCAGCCGCCAGCTCCGGCCGTAAGCCGCTCGATATCCATCGAGCGTCACCGCGCTGGGGCTGGCGGTTTTTTCATGTGATCCCTCGTATCGATCACCACTGAACACTTTGAAGGTTTCGTTATGCCCGTCGTGACCTTGCCGGATGGTTCCAAGCGTCAGTTCGATGCCCCCGTGTCCGTTCGGGACGTCGCCGCATCCATCGGTGCCGGCCTGGCCAAGGCCGCGCTTGCCGGTCGGGTCGACGGCGTTCTGGTGGATACCTCCTTTGTCATGGAGCGGGATGCCGAGCTGGCGATCGTCACAAGCAAGGACGAAGAGACGGCGCTCGAGCTGCTGCGTCACGACGCCGCGCATGTGATGGCCCAAGCGGTGCAGGAGCTCTATCCCGGTACGCAGGTGACCATCGGCCCCGCCATCGAGAACGGCTTCTACTACGACTTCGCGCGCGACGAGCCCTTCACGCCGGAGGATCTCGAGGCGATCGAGGCGCGTATGCACGAGATCGTCAAGCGCGATCTTCCCATCGTGCGCGAGGTGTGGGATCGCGAGCAGGCCAAGCAGGCTTTCGCCGAGCTCGGCGAGCGTTACAAGGTCGAGATCATCGAGGACATCATCCCCGAGGGCGAGGCGGTCTCCGTCTATCGTCAGGGCGATTGGTTCGATGTCTGTCGCGGTCCGCATCTGCCGAGCACCGGCAAGCTCGGCAACGGGTTCAAGCTGACGAAGTTGGCGGGTGCCTACTGGCGCGGTGATTCGAAGAATCCCATGCTCCAGCGCATCTACGGCACCGCGTGGCGCGACAAGAAGGAGCTGGCAGCCTATCTGCACCGACTGGAAGAGGCCGAGAAGCGCGATCATCGCAAGCTCGGCAAGCAGCTCGATCTGTTCCACTTCCAGGACGAGGCGCCGGGCATGGCCTTCTGGCATGCCAAGGGGCGGGTGATCTACCGTCTCGCCGAAGGCTACATGCGCGAGAAGCTCGACGAGTACGGCTACCAAGAGGTCGAGACCCCGCAGGTGCTCGATCGCTCGCTCTGGGAGCGCTCGGGTCATTGGGATAAGTTCGCCGGCGGCATGTTCACCACCCATCTGGACGATCGCGACTATGCGATCAAGCCGATGAACTGCCCGGGCCATATCCAGCTCTTCAATCAGGGGCTCAAGAGCCATCGCGATCTGCCGCTGCGCATCGCCGAGTTCGGCGTGGTGCATCGCAACGAGCCCTCGGGCACCTTGCACGGTCTGATGCGTGCGCGCCGCTTCACCCAAGACGACGCGCATGTCTTCTGCACCGAGGCGCAGCTTCAGGACGAGGTCGCGACCCTAATCGACATGGTCTTCGAGACCTACCGCGATTTCGGCTTCACCGACATCGATCTGGCCCTCTCGCTGCGGCCGGACAAGCGTGTCGGCAGCGACGAGCTCTGGGACAAGGCCGAGGCGGCTTTGGACCAGGCGCTCAAGGCAAAGGGTCTCGAGTTCAAGGTGCAGCCGGGCGAGGGCGCCTTTTATGGCCCCAAGATCGAATTTACCCTGCATGACAGCATCGGTCGCGCCTGGCAGTGCGGCACCATCCAGGTGGACTTCTCGATGCCCGGGCGTTTGGGCGCCCACTACATCGCAGAGGACAACAGCAAGCAGGTCCCGGTGATGATCCACCGCGCGATCCTGGGCTCGGTGGAGCGGTTTATCGGTATCCTCCTCGAGCACTATGCGGGTCAATTGCCGGTTTGGCTGTCGCCCACTCAAGTCATGGTGATGAATATTACGGACCGGCAGGCGGATTACGTCAAAGAGGTCTCTAAGACCTTGCGCGGGAAGGGCTTCCGGGCCGAGACGGACTTGAGAAACGAGAAGATCGGCTTTAAAATCCGCGAGCACACCCTGCAACGAGTACCCTACCTGCTCGTCGTCGGTGATCGGGAGGTCGAATCCCGCTCCGTTGCCGTCCGCGACCGTGCGGGCCAGGACCTCGGAATCCTTCAGCTCGATGCCTTTATCGACCGTCTGAGCGAAGAGATCGCGAACCGGACCCACTGACGCCCGGCCCAATCAAGGGGCCGCGAGCGCGTCGTGCGTGTCGTGTCTATCAGTGCTTTTGGAGGAACCTGCTATCGCTGCACCAAAGAGAAACCGCGTCAACAAGGAGATCAACGTACCGGAAGTACGTCTGATCGGCGCGGACGGAAACCAGGTCGGAGTCGTCAATACGCGCGAGGCCTTGGAGATGGCCACGGAAGCGGGCCTCGATCTCGTGGAGATCGTTCCGACGTCGGAGCCTCCGGTGTGTCGTCTCATGGACTTCGGCAGATTTCTCTTCGACCAGAAGAAGAAGAAGAACGAAGCCAAGAAAAAGCAGAAGCAGGTTCAGATCAAGGAAGTGAAGTTTCGTCCGGGAACGGACGAAGGAGACTATCAGGTCAAACTACGCAGCCTGATGCGTTTCCTCAACGAAGGGGATAAGGGCAAGGTCACCATGCGGTTTCGCGGGCGCGAGCATGCGCATCGTGAGCTCGGTCTGGAGCTTTTGAAGCGGATCGAAAACGACCTTGCCGCCCTCAGCATCGTAGAGCAACAACCCCAGATGGAAGGACGCCAAATGGTCATGGTGCTGGGCCCCAAAAAGAAATAGCGACGCGCATCGTCGAGCCACCGGGCGAATCACACTGAGTGCCGCAATGAGACGACTTTTGGTCGATACGACCGATGCCGTCTTCAAAAAACCTCGGCTCGACAGGCGTCGCACTATAATCATTCGGCAAATCGCGGAGTAAAAAACCCATGCCCAAGCTGAAAACAAATCGCGGGGCGGCGAAGCGCTTCAAGCGCACTGCCTCCGGTTCGGTCAAGTGCAACTCATCCCATCGGCGTCATATCCTGACCAAGAAAAGCACCAAGCGGAAGCGCCAATTGCGTGCGCCTAAGCGCCTTCATAAGTCGGATGTGCGGGCCGCGCTGCGGATGATCCCCTACTGCTGATCGCATTGCGCTTGAACGAATCCCAGGAGTCAAAGAATGCCACGCGTTAAACGGGGTGTTACCGCCCACGCTCGTCATAAGAAGGTCCTCGATCAGGCCAAGGGCTACTACGGTGCCCGCAGCAAGGTCTATCGAGTCGCAAAGCAGGCCGTCATCAAGGCCGGTCAATACGCCTACCGCGATCGCCGTCAGAAGAAGCGCCAGTTCCGTGCGCTCTGGATCGCCCGTATCAACGCGGCCGCTCGCGAGAACGGCCTGTCCTACAGCCGGTTCATCGACGGGCTGAAGAAGGTCGGGGTCGAGGTCGACCGCAAGGTGCTCGCCGACATCGCCTATCACGACAGCGTCGCCTTTGCCGCGCTGGCCGAGCAAGCGAAGACCGCACTGGCCTAAGCTGTTTCCTTTCTCGCCCGGGTTTTAAGGCGATACAAAAGGGAAAGGCCCCGGTCTTTCCCTTTTTCGTTTCACGACCTCGCGGCGGACCAGACACCCCAGCGGGAAGACCCGACTATGGCTGAACACACCGGACTCGGTCTCGCGGCACTGCAAAGTGCGGCGCTCGATGCCATCGCGGCCGCGGCCGATCTTGCCGGCCTCGACCAGGTGCGCGTGCGCTATCTCGGCAAGAGCGGGGAGCTGACCGCGCTGCTCAAGCAGCTCGGCGCGCTGCCGGCCGACGAACGCCCTGCCGCCGGTCAGGAGATCAATCAGGCCAAGGTCGCGGTCCAGGTTGCCATCGACCGGCGCAAGGTCGTCTTGGAAGAGGCGTCGCTCACGGCGCGGCTCGCCGCCGAGCGGATCGACGTGAGTCTGCCCGGACGCGGACGGCGGCCCGGCGGACTGCATCCCGTGACCCGTGCGATGCGGCGCATCGAGCGTCTGTTCGCCAATGCCGGATTCGCCGTCGCGGAAGGGCCCGAGGTCGAGGACGCCTATCACAACTTCGAGGCGCTCAACATCCCGGAGCATCATCCAGCGAGGGCGATGCACGACACCTTTTATTTTGATGCCGAGCTGCTGCTGCGCACCCATACCTCGCCGGTCCAGATCCGGGTCATGGAGGAGCAGGCGCCGCCGCTGAAGATCATCGCGCCCGGTCGTGTCTATCGCTGCGATTCCGACTTGACGCATACACCCATGTTTCACCAGGTCGAGGGCCTGCTGGTCGACGAACAGGTGAGCTTTGCCGATCTGAAGGGCGTGCTCTACGACTTCCTGCGAAACTTCTTCGAGCGCGATCTGGAGTTGCGGTTCCGGCCCTCTTACTTCCCCTTTACAGAGCCTTCGGCCGAGGTCGACATCCAGTGTGTCATCTGCGGCGGCAGCGGGTGTCGGGTCTGCAAGCAGACCGGATGGCTCGAGGTGCTCGGCTGCGGCATGGTTTATCCGGAAGTCTTTCGACACGTTGGGATCGACCCCGATCGCTATCTGGGATACGCCTTCGGCATGGGGGTGGAGCGCTTGGCGATGCTGCGTTACGGGATCGACGACATCCGCTTGAATTTCGAGAACGATCTAAGATACCTGCGCCAATTTTCATGAGATCCGGCTTCAACCGATTGCAATCCATGTCGATTCGTTTCCATCCGTTCAGGAACAATTGACGATCAACATGAACGTGTAGGTTGGGCAAAGCGCAGCGTGCCCAACTGATCCCTGCGATGGGGGCGCGGGTTGGGCACGCTGCGCTTTGCCCAACCTACGGCTAACCACTAACCACTATAGAGTACAGGGCAGCAGCAGATGCGATTCAGCGAGGCGTGGTTGCGGGAGTGGGTGAACCCACCGGTCGACACCCGGCAATTGGCCGACCAGCTCAGCATGGCGGGTCTCGAGGTCGATGCGGTCGAGCCCGCGGCCCCGGCCTTCAGCGGCGTGCGGATCGGCTGGGTGCAGTCCGTGGTACCCCATCCGGATGCCGAGAAGCTGCGGATCTGCCGGGTGGATCTCGGCGAGGATGCGCTTCTTCAGATCATCTGCGGTGCCGCCAACGTCGCCGAGGGCATGAAGGTCCCGGTCGCGACCGTCGGCGCCGCGCTGCCCGGCGACTTCAAGATCAAGAAGGCCAAGCTGCGGGGCGTGGAGTCCTTCGGCATGATCTGCTCGGCCAAGGAGTTGGGTCTTGCCGAGTCCTCCGAGGGCATCCTGCCGCTGCCCGCGGATGCCCCTGTGGGCGAGGACATCCGCGCCTGGATGGCGCTCGATGACCACTGCATCGAGGTCGATCTCACCCCGGATCGAGGCGATTGTCTGAGCCTGTCGGGACTCGCGCGCGAGGTCGCCGTGATCAACCGCGCGCCGCTCGCGACACCCGTGATCCAACCGGTCGCTCCCGTCCATGACCAGTCCCTGACGGTGCATCTCCAGGCCCCGTCGGCTTGCCCACGCTATGTCTGCCGGATCATCCGCAACATCGACCCGAGCGCGACGACACCCTGGTGGATGCAGGAGCGCCTGCGCCGCGGCGGGATCCGCGCCATCAGCCCGGTGGTCGACGTGACCAACTATGTCCTGCTCGAGCTCGGCCAGCCGATGCACGGGTTCGATCTCGCGAAGCTCGACGGCGAGATCCGCGTGCGCATGGCGGTGGAGGGCGAGCGCATCGCCCTGCTCAACGGCGAGGAGGCGACATTGCGCGCGGACACCCTGGTGATCGCCGATGCCGGACGCGCCGTCGCGTTGGCCGGGATCATGGGTGGCACGGAGACCGCGGTCGGCCCCGAGACCCGTGACGTGCTGCTCGAAAGCGCCTTCTTCGCGCCGCTCGCCGTCAGCGGCAAGGCGCGCTCCTACGGCCTGCACACGGATTCGTCGCATCGCTTCGAGCGCGGTGTCGACCCCGGACTCCAGGTCCGCGCGATCGAGCGAGCGACCCGACTCTTGACCGCAATCGTCGGGGGCGAGCCCGGTTCGGTGGTCGAGGCGGTCTCGGAGGCCGATTTACCCCAACCTCGGGCATTGACGCTGCGTCCCGCGCATGTCGCTCAAGTGCTCGGACTCGCGCTGCCCGAGGAGACCATCCTCGACATCCTCGCGCGTCTCGGCATGCACACCGAGCCGACCGCCGAAGGGTGGCTCGTCACGCCGCCGAGTGCCCGCTTCGACCTGGTTCAGGAGGTCGACTTGATCGCCGATATCGGTCGTATCTACGGTTACGATCGAATCCCGGTGAGCCACGCGAGCTCGGCATCGGTCACGCGATCGACCCCGGAGACGGATTTCGACCTGGATCGCGCCCGTCTCGCACTGGTCGACCGCGGTTTCTACGAGGTCATCACCTATAGCTTCGTCAGCCCCGAGATTCAGGCGCTGGTCGATCCCGATCAAGAGGTGCTGCGCCTGGCGAACCCGTTGAGTGCCGAGCTCTCCACCATGCGCACCAGCCTTTGGCCGGGCTTGATCCAGACCGCGCGCTACAACCAGGCGCGACAACAGGAGCGGGTGCGGATCTTCGAGTCCGGTCTGCGCTTTCGGATCGACACGAACGGTCTGGCCCAAACGCAGGGTCTCGCCGGCCTCATCGTCGGGAGCCCGGATCCGGAGCAGTGGGGCCTGTCGAGCCGCGCGGCGGACTTCTTCGATCTGAAGGCCGATGTGGAGGCCCTGCTGGCGCTGACCGGTGCACCGGGGCGTTTCAGCTTCGTGCCGGGTGCACATCCGGCGCTGCACCCCGGCCAGACGGCGCGTGTCGAGTGCGACGGTCAGTTCGTCGGCCTGCTCGGAATGCTCCATCCCAGCCTGGCCGCACAGCTCGACATCACGGGCGATGCCTATCTGTTCGAGTTGGACATCGCGCCGCTGAGCCTCGGCGCCCTGCCCAAACATGCGTCGATCTCGCGCTTTCCGAGCATTCGTCGAGACATCGCGATCATCGTCGACGAAGCGGTGACTTATGCCGCGATTGCGGATTGCATACGCGCCACGGAGACCGAGCTGCTGCGCGATCTGGTCCTGTTCGACCTCTACACCGGCAAAAACATTGAATCGGGCAGAAAAAGTCTCGCTCTTGGATTGATTTTACAGGCTTCTTCTCAGACACTTACAGACGCTGTCATTGAAGACACCGTGAGGCGGATCCTAGCCAGCCTCGCTTCGGAATTTGACGCAAGATTGAGGGATTGACCCCATGGCATTGACCAAGGCCGATATGGCCGAACACCTGTTCGATGAGCTTGGCCTGAACAAGCGTGAGGCCAAGGACATCGTCGAGATGTTCTTCGAGGAGATTCGCGCGGCGTTGGAGCGCGGCGAGCAGGTCAAGCTCTCCGGGTTCGGCAACTTCGATCTGCGCGAAAAGAAGGAACGTCCCGGCCGCAACCCCAAGACCGGAGAAGAGATCCCGATCACGGCGCGGCGCGTGGTGACCTTTCGTCCGGGGCAAAAGCTAAAACAGCGAGTGGAGGCCTATGCTGGAACCGACCGATAAGGGCGAGGACAACGGCCCCGGCGATCTTCCGCCGATCCCGGGAAAGCGCTACTTCACCATCGGCGAGGTGAGCGAGCTCTGTGGGGTCAAGCCTCACGTGCTGCGCTATTGGGAGCAGGAATTCCCTCAGCTCAAACCGGTCAAGCGCCGCGGCAACCGTCGCTACTATCAGCGTCACGACGTGCTGATGGTGCGCCAGATCCGCAACCTGCTCTACGAGCAGGGCTTCACGATCGGCGGTGCGCGCCTGCAGCTCAGCGGCGAGGGTGCGAAGAACGACCTGAGCCAGACCCACCAGATCCTGCGCCAGATGCGTGCGGAGCTGGAAGACGTCCTTCAGCTGCTGCGACGTTGACAGCAGAAGGGCTTCACCCTACTATTGCCCGTCTTATCGGGGCGTAGCGCAGCCTGGTAGCGCACCTGAATGGGGTTCAGGTGGTCGGAGGTTCAAATCCTCTCGCCCCGACCAAATCAAACAACGGCTCAGGTCACTAACGACCTGAGCCGTTTTTATTTGGGCCACCGTAAAGTCATCGGCGGTGGCCTGCTTGCCGTGAGGCCGGCCTCGGATTGGGGGTTACGGGAGACCATGCACGAGGAGTGGTCACCCGGCGAGTGGTCTCGCCTGCGAACCGTCGCTGCAGCGTTTCTCTCCCGAGCAGCAAGGAAAATGCCCATGGCCCTGAAGAAGTCCGAGCTGTATTCCTCCCTCTGGTCCAGTTGCGACGAGCTGCGCGGCGGCATGGATGCCAGCCAGTACAAGGACTATGTCCTGGTGCTGCTCTTCATCAAGTATGTCAGCGACAAGTACGCCGGCCAGCCCTACGCCCCGATCGTCATCCCGCCGGGCGCGAGCTTCCGGGACATGGTCGCGCTCAAGGGCAAGCCTGACATCGGCGATCAGATCAACAAGCGGATCATCGCCCCGTTGGCGAACGCCAACCGGCTCTCCGCCATGCCGGACTTCAACGACCCCTCCAAGCTCGGCTCGGGCAAGGAGATGGTCGAGCGGCTGACCAACCTGATCGCCATCTTCGAGCACAAGGCGCTCGATTTCTCGAAGAACCGCGCCGAGGGCGACGACATCCTCGGTGACGCCTACGAATTTCTGATGCGTCACTTCGCCATCGACAGCGGCAAGAGCAAGGGTCAGTTCCTCACGCCGGCCGAGGTCAGCCGGGTCATCGCGCAGATCCTGGGGATTCGCGATGCGCCCACCAGCGCCGCAACCACGGTGTACGACCCGACCTGCGGCTCGGGCTCGCTGCTGCTCAAGGTCTCCGACGAGGCACGCACCCCGGTCACGCTCTACGGTCAGGAGAAGGACGCGGCGACCAGCGGGCTCGCCCGCATGAACATGATCCTGCACGACAACCCCACGGCGCTCATCGTGCAGGGCAATACGCTCACGGATCCCAAGTTCCGTGATGGCGGCAGCTTGAAGACCTTCGACTTTGTCGTCGCCAATCCGCCCTTTTCGGACAAGCGCTGGAGCACCGGGCTCAACCCGCTCGAGGATCCCTTCGAGCGCTTCAGCCACTTCGGCGCGCCGCCGGCCAAGCAGGGCGACTATGCCTACCTGCTGCACATCGTCCGCTCGCTCAAGAGCACCGGCACGGGGGCCTGTATCTTGCCCCACGGCGTGCTGTTCCGCGGCAATGCCGAGGCCGAGATCCGCCGCAACCTGGTCCGCCGAGGCTATATCGCCGGCTTGATCGGTCTACCCGCAAACCTCTTCTACGGCACCGGCATCCCCGCCGTCATCGTCGTGATCGACAAGCGCGATGCCCAGGCACGTCGGGCCATCTTCATGCTCGACGCCAGCACCGGCTTCATGAAGGACGGTCCCAAGAACCGACTGCGCGCCCAAGACATCCACAAGATCGTCGACATCTTCAACCGTCGGATCGAGGTCCCGCGCTACGCGCGCCTGGTCGCACTCGACGAGATCGAGAAGAACGACTTCAACCTCAACCTGCCGCGCTACATCGACAGC
>NZ_DATITZ010000245.1:0-9536 GCF_035467215.1 Thiocapsa sp.
CGACAGCCCGGGCGCCAACCTGGGTGCACCAGGCGGCCACGTCCAGCGCCTCCCGCGACGCGAACTTGTCGAGATAGGATCCTTCTCGCAGAGCCACGGCGTGGAACCCCTTGCGCGGGCCGCCCACATCGATGCCGACCACGATGGTCGCCGGGCTCGGTGCATGCCGTTCTCCGCCCTGAGGGCCTGGCTTCAGCGCTGGAGTTATCTGCACGCCCCACTCCCCCATCGGGATGCCATTGCGGTGTCGATGACGTCCTTCCGATGGGTCGAGATTATGCTAATCACCCCATGTCCCGCCTCATCATGCACGTCGATCTCGACGCCTTCTATGCCGCCGTCGAGCAACGCGATCACCCCGCCTGGCGCGGACGGCCCGTGGTCGTCGGCGCTGCGCCCGGTCGGCGCGGCGTGGTCGCGACCTGCTCCTACGAGGCGCGGCGCTTCGGCGTGCACTCGGCCATGCCGATCGCCGAGGCGGTGCGCCGTCTGCCGGCGGAGACGGTCTACGTGCGCCCGGATATGGCGCGCTATGCCGAGGTGTCGCGGGAGATCATGCGGGTGCTCGGCACCCTCGCCCCGCGCGTCGAGCCGGTCTCGATCGACGAGGCCTACCTGGATGTCTCCGGATTGGAGCGGCTGGTGGGTCCGCCCGAGGTCGTCGCCCGGCGCGCCAAGGCGGCCATCCGCGAGGCGGTGGGGCTGACCGCCTCGGTGGGTATCGGTCCGAACCGCCTGATCGCCAAGCTCGCCTCGGACGCCCGCAAGCCGGATGGACTCCTGGTGGTGCGCCCCGAGGAGGTCCGAGCCTTCCTGGATCCGCTGCCGCTCGCAGCCCTGCGCGGCGTCGGCGCCGTGACGGCCCGACGCCTCGAGCAGGCCGGCTTGCGGACGGTCGGCGACGTGCGTTGCCGGCCCTTGGAGGATCTGCGCCGACGCTTGGGCGCACGCACCGGCACGCAGGTGCATCTGCACTCGAACGGGATCGCCGACGACCGGGTCCATCCCGCGACCGAACGGCAATCGATTTCCAAGGAGACGACCTTCGCCGAGGATGTCGTGGACACCGAGGTGCTGCGCGACACCCTGCGTTGGGCCGCACAGGAGGTCGGCTATCTGGCCCGGCACGCCGCGCGCAAGGGCACGGTGGTCACCCTGAAGATCCGCCTGCACCCCTTCGAGACCCATACCCGCTCCCGGACCCTGGCGGCACCGACCGCGGAGGATCGCGTCATCTTCGACACGGCATGGGCCCTGTACCGGGCCGACGCCCATGCCGGTCGGGCGGTGCGGCTGATCGGCCTGGGTCTCTCCGGCTGGACCCAGGCACCGGTGCAGCCGGATCTGTTCGCGGACCTGGATACCCGCGAGAGGGATCAGGCGGATGATCGCCTCGACGCGACGCTCGATGCGATCCGACGTCGCTTCGGCAGGCACTGCATTCAGCGCGGACTCTCGCGGCGGACGTAGCGGTGCATCGACCCCGTCGTTGACAAGAGGCTTCTCCCGGGCGGTTCGACGCGGTTGCCGACGGCTTGTAAAGGCGCTGCTCGCCAACATCCTCGCCACTGCCACCCCAGGCACGGCAGACCAGATCGCTTGGACACGGGAGGACAGGCCGGCATGAGCACCCCGACGTGTACATTGGTCGAGCGCAAGGGCCATTGGCTCACCGGCTGTCTGCAGGCCTTTCGCGAGGATCGGCTCGGCTTCCTCGCCGAAAGCGCCCGGATCGCGCCGATCGTCGGATTCCGTCTCGGCCCCAGGCGTGTCTATCTCCTCTCGCATCCGGATCTCATCCGCGACATGCTGGTGGCCAAGCATCGGCATCTGACGCGGGATCCACTCGTGCGCAACATCCTCGAGAAGACCCTGGGGGTCGGGCTTCTGACCAGCGAAGGCGAGGCTTGGAAACGCCATCGCCGCATGATCGCCCCCGCCCTGCACCTGCAGCAGGTGCGCGGCTATGCCGACATCATGGCGCGCCACGCGCTCGCCCTGACCGAGCGCTGGCACGACGGACAGGAGGCGGATGTGGAACAGGAGATGGACGGGCTCACGCTCTCGATCGTCACCGCGGCACTCTTCAGGGTCGACAGCACCGCCCGAACCGCGACGGTGGCCGCCACGGTTCCGGCCTTGCAGGCCATCGCCACGCGCCAGTTCAACCGTCTGCTGCAGATCCCGGATTGGCTCCCGACCCCGGAGCATCGCCGACAGCGGGCCCTCTCCGACACACTCGGCCGCATCGTCTCGGAGGCGATCCACCGGCGTCGCACGAGCGGAGCGGACGGCGACGACCTCCTAACCATGATGGTGCAGATGACCGACGCCGACACCGGCGCGCGCCTCTCCGACGAGGAGATCCGCGCGGAGGTGCTCACGCTCTATCTTGCCGGGTACGACACCACGGCCCTAACGCTCACGTATGTGTGGTATTACCTGGCGCGCCAGCCGGAGATCGCGGCGCGTTTCCACGCGGAGATCGACGCGGTCTTGGGCGGGCGACCGCCCGGATTCGATGATCTGGAGCGTCTGCCGTATACCCGGATGGTCTTCAAGGAGGCATTGCGGCTCTACCCGGCCGCGTATTTCATGGTGCGCGCCGCGGCCGAGCCACTCGAGATCGGCGGACACCGCATTGCGGCGAACAGCGTCCTGATGACGAGCCCCTACGCCATGCATCGTCACCCCGAGCTTTGGGAGGATCCGGAGCGCTTCGATCCCGAGCGCTTTGCCGAGAACACCGAGCGCCGCTGGCACACGTTCAAGTATTTCCCCTTCGGAGGCGGCCCGCACATCTGTATAGGCAACCAGTTCGCGCTCGTCGAAGGCCCGCTGATCCTGGCGACCATCGGGCAGCGCTACCGGTTCGAGCCCCTGCATCCGGGCCAGCCACTGGAGCTGGAGCCTCAGATCACGCTTGGCCCCAAAGGCGGCATGCCGCTGCGCCTGCACCGTCGCACGCCGGCCCGCGAGGCGGCCTGATATGCGCCGATCCCCGGCGCGCGCAACCCGGATGCTGAGCCTGTAGCCCTCCAGGTCAGTGCTTTCTCCGACGCCTGAGCGCGATCGCGCTAGAGCCGCTTGCACGGCGTCTCGTCGAGCGCTGCGCGCAGAATCTCCCGCTCCAGGGCCGCTGACGGATGCCAGAATCCCCCGCGCGCGACGAAGCGGCTGCCGACGTCGACCACGGCTTTCTCCGCTTCCACCATTCGAGGCACCACGGGATCGATGGCCAGTTCCGCCAACGCCGCGTTCCGGCGTATGAACGCGTCGCGGTCCAACCGCCCTTCGGCATCGAACCCGAGCATTTCGTAGACGAGCCGGACGACGGCATAGGGCGTCCGATCACGCACCTCCACGATCACCTCGGCCATCCGCACGCGCTGGCCCGCGAAGCGCTCCACTCGATGTCTCGTCGGGTCATCGACCATGCGGGATAACGTCGCGCGGGCCAATCGGTACAGGGTGTCGTCCGGTCCGAGGATGTAGATGCGGGTCGAGTAACTCACGGTGACCTTACTTTATCAGGCCCAAGGGTCCGTCCGTAGCGTACCGCACCGGTCGCCAAGGCACCCGTGCGCCGTCGCATGGGTAGACCCTACAGTCGTGTCACCACCCTCGGAGCACTCGACGCGCGTCCGGCTGGAACAGCGAGGGTCGTTCCACCCCCGGCCAGGCAAGGGGCATCGTGCTGAGGATTGACCCGGAGTTGCTACCACCGCTGGAGCACCCGATTAACTGACGCCCTACAGCGGTTGTGGCGATACGACCACGACGGGTTGTCGCTTGGGATCTCGCGCAACCGCCAGTTCGGCTTTCGACGCCCCACGTTCGCCGAGGCAAGCCAACATGGATTGCAGCCTGATGCTTGCCGACGTCTATGAGCGGGGCATTTCCAGCTCATCCCGAGCAGCCCCCGAGCCAGCATCCATGAAGCGGTCAGACGCCAGCCAGATAGGCTGCCTTCCACCCGGCATAGCGCTCGACCAACCCCTGTAACGCCTCGGGCTCGTAGGCCCGCAAGCCGCTCAGGATCAGGGTCTTCGCGCCCTGCCCGACCGGCTCCCCGGCGGCCGTCAGGCGGAATCCGAGTCGGGCCTCGCCGCGCTTGCCCGTCACCTCCAGCTCGGTCGATTCCAGAGCAATGTCCAGGTCGGGGCAGTCCAATCGGTCCAGCTCGAACGACATCCGGTCATAGATCACCAGCGGCCGATCCGGGTTGATCATCACACCCTGCTGCTCCATAAGCGGCACCAGGATGTGCGGAAAATTCCGACCCGAAAAGGCCACGTAGCGGCGCACCAGCGATTCAATCATGACCAGATCCCCGGTCACCTGCCCCGAACGCTCGACCTCGAGACAGGGCTTGCCGTCGGTCGTCTCGACCACGACGCCGGCGCCGCTCTGAATGACGTTCAATGCGGCATCCGCTCCGACCATTCCGGTGAAGCGAAAGGTCATCCGACGCGCAAGACCACATTTGGCGAGGACAAGTGCAAAGAGAAGATCGCCGGGGGCACAGTAGCGCGGATTCGTCGCATCGTGGATCGGATTGAAGTCGCCCGCGACCTCCTTGGCGAAGGCGCTGCCTTGCGGCGCGGAGATGCGCAGCGTGCCCTCTTCGGCCGTGTGGAAAGGATCGAGAAACATGGCTCAAAGCTCCGAGGTCCGGGAGGCCGGACGACCTGCCGCCCGGGCGAGGAAAGGACATCGACCGCGCGAGGGGTCGAGTTGGCGCTGATTGCTTTCGGGGAACACTGGCGTTTCGTGCCCACGCGCCACGCGGTTCATCCCCGCAGACGCGGGGAACACTTGAAGAAGCAAGCCCGCGCCGGCGCCCCGGCAGTGTCGAGGTTAAGCTTAGATGCCGTTTCAGATCCACTACGAGACGTTGGCGTTGGACAACGTCGTCCCGCGATCCGCGAGAATCGAGTATCACCTAAGCGGATACCGTGGAGTGCCTCCGATCAGGCTGATTCGCGTTTAATCAGACAAGCCGTTCCATGTCGAGCAAAGGCGGCTGACGACCCAGACGGACCACCGAGCCGAGCCAACCGACCAATCGCTGTGTTCCGGGAAGCCGTCACCGGTCGTTCGCGGCGTGGTGAATCCTCAATCCTGATACCGGTCACCCGCCGTCCGACGACCCACGGGCCGGGCAAGACCCATACCGGACATCGCCAGGACCCACCTCAGGGGTGCCGGAAAATTTCACAGTTGTTCAGACCGGTCACCGCGAGGGATCGCTGTGCCCTCTCCACAGTGGACTTGCACACGGGCCTAGGACTGAACATCGCAGGAGTCTCAATACCTGCTGGTCCAGCAAAACGTGCATCGGGAACCGGGAGCTTCAGGTGGAATAAGTGACCGTCTCCTTGGTTGGAGCGTCCTCGGAATCGCCCTCGCAGCACGCGAGCGGTCCGCCGCCTCATGTGAGATCTTGACCGCTCCTGCTGCGCTCACTACCCTTTCGCCGCCCTTGGACCGGGCTCGTAAAGCTCGTCCGTGCCTTAAGAAGGCGCCGCTAAATGTCGCGGATTTCGGCTCAGCGTATTCCCCGGAAGCCGATGCGGAATGGTGATCCAATCTTGTAGGAGAGAGACATGAAGAATAAAAGAGGCATCGGCGCGTTGATCGGCGCGATGGCGATCGCCGCATCCGCGGCGGCACAGGACACTGTGCCAGCCGATCCGACTCAGTCGGATGCCGTGATGCGGATGCACATGGCGGTCAACACGCTCGTGGGCGAGCGCATCAAGGATTTGCTGCAGCCCGGTGATGTTCTGCGGCTGCTTGTGGTCGCTCGGCAGGAGGGATTCGCGCTCAACTGCGATGGCTACCAACTGGATCGGGAGAAGCTCACCGCGGTGATGAACGACATTGTCAGCGACCATAAGGACTCGGTGGAGCCGAACCAGAACAACCTGGCGGTGGACCTCGTCATGCGGGCGTATGGGATCGCACTTGGGGGCCAGACGGCTCTGGCTGCCTACGATCGAGACGCCTTCTGCGCCCGTGGGGAAGACGTCCGGAAGGAGCTTGCACAGGACAGCGAAGGCCGGATGACAGTGCTGACCGGCATCCAGTGATGTTGCGCCACCGCGGGCCGCGCCGGCGGCGCGCGGTGGGTCCGGTCGGCGCGGAGCGCCGCGCTCCGCTCGCGAGGGGGCGCTGCGGATCGCCACTGATGCAGTCGGCGCTCTGATGACCATCCCGGACTGCGTAACGACAAACATCTGCAGACAGCCGAGGACAACGCGCGTGCACCGAATACTTGGGCTGATTCTCATGGGCATCCTGGGGCACGGCAGCACGGGCGCCGCGACCCTCGAGGGGACCGCGACCTGGCGCGAACGCATCGCGCTCCCGGAGGGAACTGTCCTTGAGGTTGTGATCGAGGATATCTCCCGTGCCGATGCCCCGGCCGGGCGAATCGCGAGCACCGTCGTGGAAGACGTGCGCACGCCCCCGGTGTCCTTCGGCATCGACTACGATCCGGCGGCGCTCTCGCCGCGGGGCGTCTACGCGGTCCGCGCGACTCTGCGACGCAACGCAGAACTGCTCTTCACCACGGACCGAATCACGCGGGTCCTGCGCGCGGGCGATCCCGAGCGCGTGGAGCTGATGCTTCGCGCCGTGCAGAGTGCGCCCTCTGCTCGCCTCGTGCCGGGTATCGGCGCTCACGGCCTGCGCTTGCCTGCGACCTTTCGGGGGACGCTGCCTTGCGCCGATTGCCCCGGCGTCGTCCACCACCTCGATCTCTGGCCCGAGCAGCATTACCACATGCACCGCGAGTGGCTGGGCGGTGGCGACAAAGCGTCGCGGCGCCGGGACGAGGTCGGCAGGTGGTACGCGGATCCGGCCCGCGGCGCGATCGTCCTTCATGGCGCATCGGAAATGCCGCTCTTCTGGCAGATCAAGGGCGCCGACCGTTTGCGCCAGATGGATATGCAGGGCAACCCCATCGAGTCCGACCGCGACTACGACTTGCGGAGCGACGGGGCTCTCACCCCGACGGAGCTCGGCGGGGTGTTCCTCCTGGGCATGATGACCTACGCGGCCGACGCTGCGACGTTCGTGGTGTGTCTCTCCGGCGTGCGCTACCCGATTGCGCAGGAAGGGGACTACGCGGCGCTCGAACGCGCCTATCTCGACGCGCAGGCCGCGCCCGGGGCGCCCATGCTGGTGCATCTCGAAGGCGGGTTGGCGCCGCGCCCGGCGATGGAAGGCCCGGACCGGACGAGCCTGATCGTGGAGCGATTCATCAAGGTGGTTCCCGATCGCTCGTGCGAGGCATCTGTCTCAACCGCCTCGCTGACCGACACCTACTGGCGCCTCGACGCCCTGATGGGCGAGGCCGTGCGCGCGGCGCACGGGCGACGCGAGCCGCACATCGTCCTGGGCGGCGCCCCGGATCAGCGCTTTCGTGCGACCGTGGGCTGCAACCAGATGATCGGCGGCTATGCGCTCGACGGCGGTGCCTTGTCCTTCGAGCCGGGTGCGGCGACGCGAATGGCCTGCCCTCCTCCGCTCGACCAGATGGAGCGGCAGCTTCTGGAAGCGCTCGCCGCGACCCGCGCGTTCCGGCTCGAGGGGCAGAGGCTGGTTCTTACCGATGCGGACGGCCGGCCAGTCGCCGATTTGGCCGCCGTGTACCTGCGGTGACATCGAATGACGGGCGTCCTGCTTTCCCACGGATGGCCATCGATCCTCGTTGCGCCCGGCTGCTCGTCTAGGGGGCGTCGTGATTTCGGCTACCCAAGCAGCGGCTCCACGTGCGCCGTAGATGGTGAGGCCTGCCAGGAGCGCTGCTGAAACAAAGACCGTAGGGGCTAGCCAACGTGAGCGGCCGCGACCGACCGGCCGGGCCGTCGCGTTGCGTCGCGATGAGGTCAGCTTGGGGTGTTGCCGACCTTCTACGGGTACAGATTTCGAGCGGCCCACACCAGGCCCATACACTCCCGACCGGGGTGACACAACGGAGGTTTAAAACGATGCATAAAGATCGCTGTCGCGCTGCTTGCCGCGGTTCTGCTGGCGGGCTGCCAAGCTAATCCGACGCGGCCCGAAGCGAAGCCTATGGTCAAGCCGATGCCGACGGGAACCGTGATGCGGAACGAGTGCAGGCAACAAGCCGAAAAGCAGGGCCTTAAGGTTCTCAGCATCGGCGGCTTCCACACGGTTACCGGCAGCGGCGGACGCGAGATCGGCTCGGATGCCATCATGGGCGTCTCGCGCGCCGGGCAAACCTACACCGTCCGCTGCAGCTACAGCTTTGGTGACGGCCGGGCCCGGATCACCTCTTCCAGAGGATAAGCGATCAGGCTCGTGACAGAATTGGGAGAGGCCGGCGCCAATCGCTCGGGCGCCGGTCCGGACCGGCACTGCTCACGACCAATTCAGCTTCGGGGATCAGTTAAGCGGCCGGTCGATTAAGAGGCCAAAGCGTCAGACTAAACAGCGAGCTATCGAACCCATCACGCGGCGTCCTCCCGATGTCCGCCCCTGGCGGTCAACTTCCCTGACCAATCCCACTCGCCGGGGTATCAGAAACGTTTCGGTGGATCACCGCGGACGGCGGTCCGAATGTCCGCAGTTGGCCTAGTCCTTCCTGATCGCCGCCGGAGTCGGGTGACCGCTGATGGGGCCCAACCGTCGCCGATCCCGGCGAGGCGACAGACAGCAAGACGCGCATTGGAGACTCCCGTGGCAGCTTACGCCACCAATCACTTCACGCGGGAAGCTGTCGCTCGATGCGCTGATTGCCAGCGGACGGAAATGACCCGGAGCTGCCAGGCGCGGTTGCCATGCGAGCATCTGCTTACGTAAGGTCAGCCGACGGCAGTATCCGGTTACTTTTTCCTTAGGGTCGCAACGAAATGCCCCCACCGGTCCCGTCGGCCATGCGGCTTGCGCGCGCAAGCCGCGCAGGCCGCATCTCTGCGAGCGCCAAAACGTAGCTACTCTGCCGGCCCGCACGGTACGCAGTCCTTGCCAAGAGTCTTCCTTCACTCTGCGTTCTTTCCTCGCCGAGACGCGGCGGGTCGAATCGCTCTACGAGATCTAAAAAGTGGCCCCGACGACCGTGACGCAGTTCGCTATGGCGGACGCCTTGCAGCGGATCGGTGCGCGACTGTTCGACCTCAGCGAGATCCCGCACGCGACCCGTGTGAAGGCCGGCAACGCCGTCGTCGGCCACCTTGCCGACATCCTGCTGCGGCTGCCGGAAATCCCGCTGGGATCCGTTCCGGGTGGCTCCGGCGCGGCACGCGCCGAACTGCCGCCGCACTGGACGATCCCGGGCACCGAAATCCGCATAGTCCGGCTGGGCGAGGGCCCGCGTTCCGGAGACGATGTCTTCTCGGCCGCGACGGTGGCGCGGCTTCCACAGATCCACGCCCGGGCCGAGGGTCTGCCCGCGTTGCGCCCGAGTGCGATCGGCGATTGGGCAACGGTACAGCAGCGCATCGTTGGGCCTTGGCTGATGCGGCTGCCGCTTGAGCGCCTGCGCGCGTCACTACAGGCGACGA
>NZ_DATITZ010000246.1:0-10198 GCF_035467215.1 Thiocapsa sp.
CCCGCCTTTCCTATATTCAGCGTTCGATACTGTCCCGCCCAGTTGTAAAGGTTTCCCAACCAGCGGCGATGCCATTCGAGAAGATCCGCAACGCTGATCCTCTGATCCACCCTGACGCTCTCGATCACGGCGTCATAGAGCTGGCTCAACAAATCCAACTCCACGTTGGCCATCTCCGCCGGGTCGGTAATGCCGAGACGGTTGGCCAGCACACGTCCCTCGGATCCTGGCTCGAATTGCGCCTGGCGGTGGCCTGTCGTGTCGTAACGGTTGCTCATTCAGTTGTCATGCCTCGGGACCGAGAGATCTCGCTCTCCGCAGGTTAGCCTGGGTGCTCAGGCCGACGCGACTCAGTCCAGCGAAACGATTTCGCCGGAGGAGGGGCATGCGGCTGAGCAGCCTCAATCCGCTTCAGGCTGAGCCCAGTCGATCCGATCCTGCGAGATTGCTTGGCCGATGATGTCATCGGCGAGGTCTTTCAGTCCTCGTGTCGACTCGACTGAGAATCGGAACCCGTCGTAGCTCATCTGCGATTACGACGGCACATGCATTCGCCAAGCGTTCGCTCCATCCGCGCTTTTCGTTCTGACTGCCGGTCTCCGGGCGAGGGCCGGCATGTTCCAGTGCGAAAAGGATACCCGGGTCAGGCTCGAGGTCAGTCCACAGCATGTTGATTCCGTCCGGTATCGAGCCGACGCGCCGGGGTGCTTTTCGATTCCGGCGACGGGTCACCGCGCATGAAAACGACGGGCTCTTTGAGGTCGGCGAGAAACGCGGGCAGAAACTTGAGCCGTGATCTCGATGCGCGCTCCAAGAAGCCGGAAGCCGCGCGATGGGAGAGCGGCGCCGACTCGGAGGGTGCAAGGAGATCGAGCAAATGCCGATAGTCGTGTCGCAACGGCCAAGCGCTCGCCTCGAAAACGCGAATCCGCCCGCCTTCGCCGTAAGCCGCGTCCGGCCAGCGATCCAGGCTTTGCACCTCGCGGTTCTGAACGACCACGGAGCCGGGGGAGTGAAGCCGGTCGACCAGCCAGCGCGCGACACCCACGGTGACGGCGTTTCCGACGAGCTTCCAGCGTGGGCCGTTCTTCAGGTTGGTCATGGCCGGAGCCGTCCAACCACGCTCGAACCCTTGCAGCGCCTCGGCGTCTTCGATACCGGGTGTGACGAGTTTCGCCCCCGTGGGGGCGTTCGGGATCCAGATCGCGGGCGGAGACGGAATCCCGACCGTCGATCCACCCTTCATGGGGGGCACGGCATCCCGTGCCCATCCGAGCCCGGTCAAGCCCTCGGTCCAATAGAAGCCGAAGGCATCTTCTCGGAACACCGATGCGTCGGGTTCTTCGGCCTCGTCGGCAAAGAGGACCGTGCGCGGATCATGATGACGGGAGGCCACCAAGATGACCCGGTGCCGCCTTTGCGGTACGCCCGTAAACCGCGAGTCGACGAGGCGATAGGCCCAGCGAAAGCCGAGTTGCTCGAGCTCCGAGACCAGATACGACATGGCGCGGCCGCGATCCAGGACGAGCATGTTTCTGACGTTCTCGAGGACCAACCACTCGACGTCGTGATCGCGAAGCAAGCGGAAGACGTGGGCAACCAGTCCTGATGCCTCGCCCTTGATGCCCGAAGTTCGCCCGGCTTGTGAGAGGTCCGTGCAGGGGAAGCCGGCGGTGACCACGTCGACCCCTTGAGGAAGGGCATCGAGGGTACGGACATCCTCGATCAACGGCACCCCGGGAAAACGCGCCGCCAGGACGCTGCGCGAGGCATCCCAGAAGTCGCAGAGCAGTGCTCCTTGGGCACCCCGCGCCTGAAAGGGCAGCTCCAACCCGCCGATGCCGCTGAATAATCCGGCAACCTTCATGCGATATCCTCTGAGATGGCTCGATCGGACGTTACCGACGTTGGCCCATTATCGCCGTCACCGTCGTCGGCACAACCGACGCCGGTGCGACTCGAGGATGAATCCATCAATGGGTGGCGGGGTAGACCGGCGGAGGGTCATCACCATCGCGTCCGGAAACAGTGATGCCAAGCGGCGCACCGGTCCGAGATGCCGGCGGTGTTGGGCACGCTGCGCTTTGCTCAACCTACCGGTATCGCCACGTCCGAAATCGCTTCAATCGGTTCCCTGATAATACTTGGCCAGATCCGTTTCCTTCACGCGGGTGAGCATGTCGCGCGGGAACATGCTCATCAGCTCCCAGGCGAGGTTGAGTGTGGCTTCGATGGAGCGATCCTCGGCCTCGCCTTGGCCGACGAAGCGTTCATCGAAGGCGTCGGCGAAGGTGAGATAACGCCGGTCGCGCTCGGAGAGCTCGTCGGCACCGATGATGGAGGCGAGGTTGCGGGTCTCTTGGGCGCGGGCATAGAGGGCGTAGATCTGGCCGGCGACGCGCGGATGGTCCTCGCGGGTGTCGTCCTTGCCGATGCCGTCCTTCATGAGTCGCGAGAGGCTCGGCGAGATGTGTACCGGGGGATAGATACCCTGGTTGTGAAGCTCGCGCGAGAGCACGATCTGGCCCTCGGTGATGTAGCCGGTGAGGTCCGGGATCGGGTGCGTGATGTCGTCCGAGGGCATCGAGACCACGGGCATCATGGTGATGGAGCCGTGACGCTGGTGGATGCGTCCGCAGCGCTCGTAGATCTCGGCCAGATCCGAGTAGAGATAGCCGGGATAGCCCTTGCGCGCCGGGACGTCGCCCTTGGCGGTCGCGACCTCGCGCAGCGCCTCGGCGTAGTTGGTCATGTCGGTGAGGATGACCAGGACGTGGCGATCGAGATCGTAGGCCAGATATTCGGCGGCGGTCAGCGCGGTGCGAGGCAGGGTGAGACGCTCGACCGGCGGGTCGTCGGCGAGGTTGATGAACATCACCACGTTGCGCAGCACGCCGGAGCTGGCGAACTCGTCGCGGAAGAACTTGGCATCCGCGTAGGACACGCCCATCGCCGCGAAGACCACCGAGAAGCTCGACTCCTGATCGACCAGCTTGGCCTGGCGTCCGATCTGGGCGGCGAGCCGATTGTGCGGCAGACCCGAGCCCGAGAAGATCGGCAGCTTCTGACCGCGCACCAGGCTGTTCAGCCCGTCGATGGTGGAGATGCCGGTCTGGATGAACTCGCGCGGATAGGTGCGGGCCGCCGGGTTGATGGCCGATCCGCCGACCGGGCGGCGGATGTTGGAGAGCACGGGCGGGCGGCCGTCGCGGGGCTCGCCGAGGCCGTTGAACTCGCGCCCGAGGATCTCCGGGGAAAGCGCGATCTCGACCGGCTCGTCGAGGAAGCGCACCCAGGTGTTTTCCAGGTCCAGGTCGTCGGTGCCTTCGAAGACGAGGATCAAGACCTCGTTGTCGGCGCTGCGGATCACCTGGCCGTTGCGGGTGTTGCCCGTGTGGTCCTTGATCTGCACCCGGTCGCCGAAGGCGATTGCGGCGGTGTCTTTGACGACCAGCAGGCCGCCGCGGGCCTCGATTGCGGTGCGATATTCTTTGATGCTCATTGAACCGCGTCCGGCATGCTATGCATTGTGTTCATTGTGTTGTGATGTCTTATCAGCCCATGGCCGCCGGCGTCGACGCGGTTCAAGAGTCTTAAAAATTCTACCTTTCTGAACCGCGTCTTGCCGTCGTCGTTGTTTAGGACAAACGTCGGCTTGCCCCGAAACACCGCATGTCGCTCCGGACGCGGTTCAGACCTGCTCGCCATGTTTGGCGTATTCGATTCGCACCGACTCCATCGCATGATCGACCTCGGCGCGGAAGGCGAGAACCTGGTCGAGCTGCTCGCTGGAATACATGGATTTGAGGCGCCGCATCTTGGCCATGAGCGGGAGATGTTGCAGCTCGGAGACCGGCACGCCGAGCTTGATCAGGGCGGCACCGCGCTTGTAGATGGTGATGGCCAGATCGAGCAGGGCGTATTGCTTTTGCGGCGAGCAGAAGGTGTCGATCTCGTCCAGAGCGCTTTGCTGGAGCACGCCTTCCTTGATCAAGGATGCGCCTTCCAGCTCCCAGCGCTGCGCATCCGAGAGCGCCTCGGGTCCGACCAGGTTGACGATACGCGACAGCTCGGCATCGCGGGCCAGCAGGGCGAGTGCGGCGGTGCGACGCTTCTCCCAGTCCGGGTCGATCTCCTTGTGCCACCACTGCGCGGCGGTTTGGACGTGTTTGGAGAAGCTGGTGACCCAGTCGATCGAGGGATAGTGGCGCGCGTCGGCCAGCTCCTTGGAGAGCGCCCAGAAGGTCTCGATAATGTCCTTGGTGTGGCTGGTCACCGGCTCGGAGAAGTCGCCGCCCGGGGGGGAAACCGCGCCGATCAGGGTGACCGACCCGGAGCCGGCTCCGTAGGTCTCCACGCGTCCGGCGCGCTCGTAGACCGCGGCGAGACGTGATGCGAGATAGGCCGGATAACCTTCCTCGACCGGCATCTGACCGAGCCGCCCGGAGACCTCGCGCAGCGCCTCGGCCCAGCGGCTGGTGGAATCGGCCAGCATGACCACGTCGTAGCCCATGTCGCGGTAATACTCGGCCATGGTGATGCCGACATAGACCGATGCCTCGCGGGCCACCACCGGCATGTTGGATGTGTTGGCGACCAGCAGGGTGCGCTCCATCAGCTTGCGCCCGGTGTAGGGGTCGTCCAGCTCGGGGAAGCTTTCAAGCACGTCCACCAGCTCGTTGCCGCGCTCGCCGCAGCCGACATAGATGACGATGTCGGCGTTGGACCAGCGCGCGATCTGCTGCTGCACAACCGTCTTACCGGCACCGAAGGGCCCGGGCACGGCGCCCTTGCCGCCCTTGAGCTGCGGGAAGAAGGTGTCGATGACCCGCTGGCCCGTAATCAGGGGCGAGATGCCGTCGTCGCGACGCAGGTATGGCCGTGGCTTACGCACCGGCCAACGCTGATACATGCTCAGCCGATGGCTGATGCCGCGCGGATCCCGCACCCGTGCGATGGTCGACTCGATGTCGTACTCGCCCGCAGGCGCCACCTCGAGCAGCTCGCCCTCGACGCCGGGCGGAACCATGATCCGATGCAGGACGGTCGTGGTCTCCTGGACCGTGCCCAGGACGATGCCGGGTCCGACCTTGGCGCCGGGGCTCAGCTCGCGGTTGGGCTCGAACTCCCACTCGCGGGCGCGATCGAGCGCAGGTACCGAGATGCCGCGCCGGATGTAATCGCCGGACTGCAAGGCGATCTTCTCCAACGGGCGCTGCACGCCGTCGAAGATGCCGCCCATCAGTCCGGGACCGAGCTCGACCGAAAGCGGCCAGCCTAGGCCCTGCGCCGGCTCGCCGGGGCGCACCCCGTCGATGGACTCGTAGGTCTGCACGACCGCAAGCTGACCCCGCAGCGAGATCACCTCGCCGAAGAGACCCAGGTCGCCGATCTTCACCTGCTCGCCGCTGCGCACGCCCGGCAGCTCGACGGTGACGATGGGACCGTTGATGTCTCGGATGACACCTGTTCGCTTGGTTTCACTCATGGTCTCATCCGCTGAAGAGGTTGCCGGTGTCGAACCCGCTCGGCAACAGCCGTTCGAGGATGACCTGTTGGACGGCCGGACGCAGACGCTCGAGCCGACCCTCGTAGGTATTGTCGACGCGGATGCGTCGGTCGCGGCTGGCGACGAGCACCCCGCCGAGCGTCTCGATCGGCTCCTTGGAGAGGGTCACGGTCTTGTGCCCGGGAAGGGTCTCCTGGATGACGTCCCAGCGCTCGTCCAGGCGCCGCAGATCGCGCGCATTGGCCAAGACGACCAGGGATTTCTCCTCGATGAGGTTGGCCGCGCGCAAGATCAGGCTGTCCAGCCAGGCATCGTAGCGCTGGAGGTCCTCGCCGAACGCCTTCATGCGTCCGGCGAGCGCGCGCTCGACATCCTGGACCAGGTTCCAGCGCATCTGGTCCAGGTGCGTCTGCATCTTCAGCTCGCTGGCCTGCACATGTTGGCGGAAGGTCCGCTCCGCGAGCGTCTTGGCGATGCTCTCTTCACGACTCTCGCGCATGCGCAGCCGCTCCGCCGCCTCGCGCAGGATGTTGTCGCGGCTGCGGTTGGCGCGCTCGCGATACTCGCCGGCCAGCCGTTCCGCACGGGCCAGGATGGCCTGCTCCAGCTCTTGTACCTGATTCACGATCGACCCTCGTTAAATCGCGTCCGGAGCGAAAACCCTTGTCTTGTCGCTTGCCGCCGCCTTGCGGACACCAAGGGCGACGGTCGAGACGCGATTTAAGTGAATGAATTCTGTTTGATGAACAGCCAAGGCCCGCATCGGCTCCCCCGGTGATCTTCGAGAGCCGTCGCTCAAGGCTCCGCCTTGGCGTTGACGACGGCGTTGCCGAACAGCGCCGCCAACCGCCGCGCCACCTCGCTCCCCAGCTGCGGCTGCTCGCCGAGCGGCGGGACCGCGATCACGACGATCCGGCCGCCCTCCCGACGCACGCGTTTAAGGCTCGGGATGTCCTGCGCCATGACGGCATCGTCGACGACCACGAATGCCTTCTCGCGACCGCGCAGAAGCTCCCGGATGGTCCGGTCGACCAGCTCGGGATCGGGATTGGGATGGGTCTCGAAGCCGATGAGTCGAAAGCCGTCCGCAAGCCGATCCTCGCCGAGAAACAGCATTCGGGTGGGCCGGTCGTAATCGTAGGTCTGCTGCGCGTCCACGCCGGGCTCGCTTAGATCCGGTTGAGCAAGAGGATGGAGATGACCAGCCCGTAGATGGCGATACCCTCCGCCAGGCCCAGATAGATCAGGGTACGTCCGAGGTTCTCCGGCTTCTCGGTGATGGCGGCCAGCGACGCGGCGCCGATCGGTCCGACGGCAATCCCTGCGCCGATGGTCGAGAGGGCGGTCGGGATCCCGGCACCGATGATGGCCAGGCCCATGCCGACGGACAGATCGCCCGCCGCCGCAACGCCTTCCGCACCCGCCTCGACGGCGAAGGCATCGTTGATCCCGAACACCAGCAAGCCGAGCTGGGCACCGACGAAGACGACCAGCTGGGTCGCCATCGCCGGTTTGTACCAAGGCAGGGCCCGGGTGGCGAGCTGCGGACGAAACTCGAGCATGAGGCCGAGCAGGATAAGGCCGAGAACGGCAAAGGTCATGAGGGCGACGAGCCAGTACATTGAGTGCTCCAGTGTTTTGTTTCGGTTGTGACGATAGGTTCTGCGGCAGTGTGCGGGCTGCGCCGGGGCGATACCTTTAGCGGTTCGGTCCGTTTCTCGGAACAGCCGACTTGACAACTGCCGTCGGTATATTCGGGCTCGCCGGGTTGACGGTGACCTGCTGAAGACGCGGATTGAGGACCAGGTCCATATCTTCCATCGGCACCGCTCCCATCAGCACGGCGTCACCCATGACGAGTGCTCCCGTGAAGCAGTTGCGATTCTCGAAGCGAATCTGCAGCGGACCGACATAGGGCACAAGGGCGGATCGTCCATCGGCCGTCGTGACCTCGCGCTTTTCAAGCTCGGCGAGATTCAATTGGAGTGCGACGTGCTCGGGGATACAGAGCGTAATTGCGCCTGAATCGAACATTGCGCGTGCCTTCAGGGGTCGCAGGTGGGCTTCCCTGGGATTGATCAGTTCGATGTCCGCGTAGATGAGTCCCATGCCTTCCTCCCGATGAACGAATGGCTCAGGCCTGCCCGCGCCGGAACTTCAATGGCGCGAACTCATGGCCGTTCCCCGAGAAGTAGCGCGAGAACCCCTCGAAATACTGCAGGCGCATCACCTGGATCATCACGATCCCCCCCTCCAAGACGATGACGAAGATATTGCCCAAGATCAAGGTGACCAGGTGCCCGAAGGCGCCCATCATGCCCGCGAGGGTGAAGATGGCGATCGAGAGCGCCACATGATTGAGGCTGAAGGCGGCGACACGCAGGAACGACAGGGTGTTGGAGACATAGCCGATCAGGGTCTCCAGTGTCTCGATCACGACCACCAGAATCTTCTCGCTGATCGGGGCCTGCTGATGCTGCCAACTGTGCCAGGCGAGTGCGGCGAGCGAGCCGATCACCAGCACCATCGGAATCGTCCCGAAGGTATCGGCCGCGCTCACCCGAACCCCGGGCACACCCTCGCCGGCCGTGGCGATGTTCACTGCGCCGACGATCAGCGCCAGATAGAAGATCAGGTTGACGATGCCGTGATGGCCGAAGACCGCCCCCGACCAGTTGCGGATCAACAGTCGGTTGTAGATCGCCAGCAGGCAGGCGATGGTCAGAAAGACCACACCCCATCCCAGGGCGATCCTCATCATCAGGAGCGGGTCACCGAGCGGACTCATCCAAAGTGCAGGGATCAGATGCTCCTCGCCGAAGATGCTGCCGAAGAGCACACCGAAGACCATCGAAGACAGCCCGGCCATCAATCCGAAGGGCCAGAATCGCCCGAGCTTCTTGCGCAGGAGCCAGGCGGCGAGAGCGATCACGGCGCCTTGGCCGATGTCGCCGAACATGCTTCCGAACATCAAGACGAAGGTCACCGCAAAGAGCGGCGTGGGATCGACCTCGCCGTACTCGGGCACGCCGTATTGCTTCACCAGCATGGCGAAGGGCGAGAGGATCCAGCTCTTGGCCGGCACCGTCGGCACGAGCGCGCGTTCCTCCGCGGTCGGGTTGCGCACGCTCATCTCGAAGGGGTGGTTGAGCGACTCGCGCAGGCGTGCGTCGAGCCGTTCCACCGAGCGTGCCGGGACCCAGCCGGCCAGATAAGCCAGGTAGCCGGCGCTGCGGATCGACGGGTCTAGCGAGACCAGCGGCTCGGCCAACATGAGGGTGCGCCGAGCTTCCAGCAGCGGTCCCGCAAAGGGGTCGGACCAGCGCGCGAGTGTCTCGAGCAGGGTCTTGCGTTGCGCGTCGATCGACTGGCGCTGGGCGTCGAGGTCGCGCTGCAGCTCCGCCGGGGTGCGGTCGAGCTCCTGCGGGATGGGCAGGTTCTGAAACCCCGCGGCGTCGAGCACGGCGGAGAGCTGACTCTCCTTCGTCCCGGCCGGGCCGACGATCACGACATGGGCGCTTTCGTCCTGCTGCATATAGACATGCAGGATGTATCCGGCCAGCCCGACGGCGCCTTCCAATTGGCGCAGGTTCTCGCGCGGGACCAGACCGACGTAGAAGTCGAGGAAGCGCGTCTTGCTGCGCAGCATCCCCAGATCGATGTTGAGATGGGCGAAATTGGCCAGGGCGGCTTGTTGCTCCTTGACCAAGCGCTCCTCGTCGTCGAGACGGCGCAGGTCTTCCTCGTAGGCGGAGCTCTCGTTCCAGACCTTGCCCAGCCACGCGTTCAAGGTCTGCAGCTCGTCGAAATCGACGACGCGGACCTCCTCGATCTCGGAGGGTTGCGGCACCGGGATCAACTTGCCGATCTTCTCGAGACGGGCCGTGGCTTGGGTGAAGACCTCGCGATACTCGCGCCCGGGCAGGCCGGCGAGCCGGGCCTCGGTCGGCGGGCGTGTATCCGGGTGGAAGCTCTCCATGTCCGCCAAGGCAAGCGATGCCTGCGGAAGATCCTCGGTGAGGACCAGGAGCCGGACATGCTTCATCGGTGTCGAGCGCAACATGCGTCAGCCCCTCTGCATCGGATGGTGAGCCGGGGTACGCATCAGGCTGCCCGACTCCCGGCCCAGGGGCACCCGGGCTCGGACAGCTCGACCGCGATCTCGATGGCGGCGGACGGGAGATTCAGGATCTGGCCTTGAGCCAGAGCGAACAACAACAGAAGGTCGCGCTCGCGCAGCATCAGGTAGGCCAATGCACGCGCGACGCCCGATTGGGTGCGGTGCAGAACCCAATGCGCCTCTTGTGCCGCGTAGGCGCCGATGCGCTTCTGAACGTCGACGATGTTCTTGCTGCCGGCGAGCAGTCGATCCAGCGGTGCGGGCAGGGTGGCGACGACACCCTCGAAGGTCTCGACATTCACCAGATGCAGCAGACGCTCGCGCGTGAGCAGGCGCATCGAGGGGACCAGATGGTAGAAGGTCTCGGAGGCCGAGAGCTGGTAGGAGAAGCGGAAGCGCAGGAGCCACATCAGATTAATGCGATCCAGCTCGGCGCCCATCAGGCGTTTCAGCGGGTTCAGGCTCGCGTCGTTGAACGCCATGACCTGTCGCAACAGCCCGGCGTAGTAGCGTTGATCGATCGCCGCTTCCAACGCAAAGGGCTCGCGCTGCTGCTCGTAGACCTCGCG
>NZ_DATITZ010000247.1:0-33812 GCF_035467215.1 Thiocapsa sp.
GGCCGGATTGTTGAAGGAGAAGATCCGCGGCTCGAGCTCCGGGATGCTGTAGCCGCAGACCGGGCAGGCGAAGGACGCCGAGAAGGTGATCATCGGCCGCTCGGGCTCGTCGATCGCGGCGACGCGGACGATGCCGCCCGAGAGCTTGAGCGCGGTCTCGAAGGACTCGGCCAGCCGCAGGGCCAGATCGGGACGTACCCGGAAGCGGTCCACCACCACCTCGATGTCGTGCTTCTTCTTAATGTCCAGCTCTGGCGGGTCGTCGAGCTCGTAGAGATCGCCGTCGATGCGCGCGCGGACGAAGCCCTGCGCATGCAGCTCGCCGATCAGCCGCTGGTACTCGCCCTTGCGCGCCGAGACCACGGGTGCGAGCAGCATCAGCCGATCGCCCTCCGGCAAGGCCATCACCTGATCGACCATCTGACTGATGGTCTGGGCCTCCAGCGGCTCGTCGTGGGCCGGACAGCGCGGTTGGCCGACACGCGCGAAGAGCAGGCGCAGATAGTCGTAGATCTCGGTGATGGTCCCGACGGTGGAGCGCGGATTGTGCGAGGTGGTCTTCTGCTCGATCGAGATGGCCGGCGAGAGGCCCTCGATCTGGTCCAGGTCCGGCTTCTCCATAACCGAGAGGAACTGCCGGGCATAGGACGAGAGCGACTCGACATAGCGGCGCTGACCCTCGGCATAGATGGTGTCGAAGGCGAGCGAGGATTTTCCCGAGCCCGACAGACCGGTGAAGACGATCAGCCGTTGGCGCGGCAGGTCGAGATCGATGCTCTTGAGGTTATGGGTACGTGCGCCGCGGATGCGGATTGTGTCCATGGGGCTGGGAGACCTGCGGCGGGTGGGCGGCCAATCCGCGATTATTCCGCAAATCGCGATCGGGCACGATCGCCGACAAGCCCTTATACTCGCGGCTTCCCCGAATCGACGTCGCAGGCCACCGTCCTTGACCCCGTCTCATCAACCCCTCGTCGCCTTCACTGGGCTGGAGAAGCGAGCCGCGGCCGGCCTGGCCGCGATCTTCTCCACGCGCATGCTCGGCCTCTTTATGGTCCTGCCGGTCTTTGCGCTCTATGCACACGATCTGGAGGGGGCCACGCCCTTGCTTGTCGGACTGGCGATCGGCGCCTACGGCCTGACGCAGGCGCTGTTTCAGATCCCGTTGGGTCTGCTGTCGGATCGCATCGGGCGCAAGCCGGTGATCTACGGGGGGCTGGTCTTGTTCGCGATCGGCAGCGTCGTCGCCGCACTCGCCGACGGGATCGAGCTGGTCATTCTGGGACGCGTACTCCAAGGCAGCGGCGCCATCGCGGCGGCGACCATTGCGCTCACCGCTGATCTGACCCGCGATGCGGTGCGCACGCGCGCCATGGCGGCCATCGGGATCAGCGTCGCCCTGTCGTTTGCCGCGGCACTCGTCGTCGGACCGCCCTTGGCGCGATGGCTCGGTATCTCGGGGATCTTTTGGCTGACCGCGTTTCTGGCGATCGTCGGCATGCTGGTCTTGGCCTATTTGGTCCCGGATCCCGAGCGCTCCAGCGTCCATCGCGAGGCCCAGCCTGTGATGGATCAGTTCGCGGGCGTGCTGGGTAATCCCACGTTGCTGCGCCTGGATCTAGGCATCTTCCTGCTGCACCTCACCATGGTGAGCATGTTCGTCGTGCTGCCGCTGTCGATCGAATCGGCCGGCTTGGCGCCCGTGGATCACTGGCTGCTCTACCTGCCGGTCGTTTTGCTCGCCATTGTGATCATGGTGCCCTTCATCATCATGGCGGAGCGTGGCGGCAAGGTGAAGGCCGTGCTGCTCGGTGCGGTCACGGCGATGTGTGCCTCCATGGTGGGCTTCTATCTCTTCAATCAGTCGATTTGGGTCGTCGGGTTCCTGCTGCTGGTGATGTTCACCGTCTTCAACCTGATGGAGGCCATCCTGCCGTCGCTGGTCTCGAAGGCCGCGCGTGCCGGTGCGCGGGGGACCGCGATGGGGGTTTTCTCAAGCTCGCAGTTCATAGGTGCCTTCCTGGGCGGGCTGCTCGGCGGCTTGGCGCATCAGAGCTTCGGGGCGGACGCCGTCTACCTGGTCGGGGCCGCGACCTCGCTGGTGTGGATCGGTCTGGCGGCGACGATGGCGATGCCGGCGAATCTGACGGCGCATGTCCTCTCGCTCGGAGACCGGCCGGACGGCGAGGGTCTGGGCCTCGAGGCGCGTCTGCTGGCCATCCCGGGTGTGGAGGATGCCGTCGTCGCGCTCGACGAGGGCGTCGCCTACCTCAAGGTGGACAGTGGCCGACTGGATTGGGCAACATTGCAGACATTTTCGGCCAGGGCTTGAGGCGGAACGCCAAGATCAGCCGCATCTTTTTAGGCTAGACAACCATCGCCCGCGTTCGGCGCGGAGCGGGAGGACTGCATGGCAGGCGTCAACAAGGTGATTCTCATCGGAAACCTCGGGGCTGATCCGGAGGTGCGTTACATGCCGAGCGGCGATGCGGTAGCGAATGTCCGGATCGCAACGAGCGAGACCTGGAAGGACAAGAACACGGGCGAGCGGCAGGAGCGCACCGAGTGGCACCACGTCGTCTTCTTCGGCAAGGTCGCCGAGATCGTCAAGCAGTATGTGCACAAGGGGTCCAAGATCTACGTCGAGGGGAAGCTGCGCACTCGTAAGTGGCAGGGGCAGGACGGACAAGATCGCTACACGACCGAGGTCGTGGTCGACATGAACGGGACCATGCAGATGCTCGACAGCCGTTCCGGCGGTGGAGTCGGATCGTCGGTGCCCTTCGACGATGCGCCTGCCTATCAGTCGTCGCGCGGCGGCGGGCGGCCGCAATCCTCCAGTCCGGCGCCTTCATCCGGAGGCAGCAGCCACGGAGGCAGCAATCAGGGCGCGGCGGATTTCGACGACGATATCCCGTTTTAAACCGCGTCCAGTGCGAGATGTTCATTTTCGAGTGAGCTCGACGTTTGGTGCATCGACAGCCCTAAGTGGGGACGCGGTTTAAAATGATCTATTTTTTAAAATCTTAAACCGCGCCGACTCCAGCGCTTGTCACGTCTGCCGGGGCCGATCCATCCAAAAACATCGCATACCGCGTTGGGCGCGGTTTAAGCGTTCAATCATCAGCGTCAAGGAGCATTGCGCGTGCTGACCCTTCTCGTTACCGGCGGGGCCGGATTCATCGGCGGCAACTTCGTCCACCACATCCTCGAGACGACGGACGCGCGTGTGGTCAACCTCGACCTTCTGACCTACGCCGGCAATCTGGACACCCTCGCCGATCTGAAGGACAACCCGCGTCACGTATTCGTGCAGGGCGACATCGCCGATCCTGCGCTGGTGGCCCGACTCCTTGCCGAGTACGAGGTCGACGCGGTCGTGAACTTTGCGGCAGAGAGTCATGTCGACCGCTCGATCGACGGCCCGGCGCAGTTCGTCCAGACCAACGTGGTCGGTACCTTCAATCTGCTGGACTGCTCCCGTGCGCATTGGGCAAAGCGCAGCGGCGCGGCCAAGGACGTGTTCCGCTTCCTGCATGTCTCGACCGACGAGGTCTACGGCTCGCTCGGACCGACGGGGCTCTTCACCGAGTCGACCCCCTACGCGCCCAACTCGCCCTATTCGGCGTCTAAGGCGGCTTCGGACCATCTGGTGCGCGCATGGTTTCACACCTACGGCCTGCCGGTGCTGACGACCAACTGCTCGAACAACTACGGGCCTTACCAATTCCCGGAGAAGTTGATCCCGCTGATGATCCTAAAGGCCCAGCGCGGCGAGTCTCTGCCCATCTACGGCGACGGCGGGAACGTGCGTGACTGGCTATACGTGATCGATCATTGCCGAGCGATCCTGCGCGTTCTCGATGCCGGCAGACCGGGCGAGGTCTACAACGTCGGCGGCAACAGCGAGAAGACCAATCTCGAGGTTGTCGATACGCTCTGTGCCCTGCTCGACGAGCGCCTGCACGATTCACCCTATCGGCCGCACGCGGGTCTGAAGACCTTCGTCAAAGACCGCCCCGGACACGATCGGCGTTACGCCATCGATGCCGGCAAGCTCAAGCGCGAGCTGGGCTGGGAGCCGACGGAGACCTTCGAGTCCGGCATGCGCCGCACGGTCGACTGGTATCTGGACCATCCGGACTGGTGCAGGCGCGTCACCGACGGAAGCTATCTCGGCGAGCGTCTCGGCGCCGCCGGTTGAGGGATCGAATCATGAAACGAAAAGGCATCATCCTGGCCGGAGGCTCCGGCACGCGGCTTTATCCGCTGACGCGGGCGATCAGCAAGCAGCTGCTGCCGATCTACGACAAGCCGATGATCTATTACCCGCTCTCGACCCTGATGTTGGCGGGGATTCGCGAGATTCTGATCATCTCCACGCCGCATGACCTGCCGATGTTCCGGTCACTGCTCGGGGACGGATCCCAATGGGGGCTCCATCTCGAGTATGCCGATCAGCCGCATCCGGGCGGGCTTGCGCAAGCCTTCCTGATCGGCAAGGACTTCGTCGGGACATCGCCCTCCTGTCTCGTCCTCGGCGACAACATCTTCTACGGCCACGGGCTGGTCGATCAGCTGCGGGCCGCGGGTGCGCGCGAGCGCGGTGCCACCGTCTTCGGTTATTACGTCTCGGATCCGGAGCGCTACGGCGTGGCCGAGTTCGATGCGGCCGGGCATGTCCTGAGCCTAGAAGAGAAACCGAGCAAGCCCAAGTCCAACTGGGCAGTGACCGGCATCTATTTCTATGACAATCAGGTCTGCGCGCTCGCCGAGGGGCTGCGGCCGTCGCTGCGCGGCGAGCTGGAGATCACGGACCTCAACATCCGCTATCTCGAACAAGGCGAGCTGCACGTGAGCCGAATCGGCCGCGGGACGGCCTGGCTGGATACCGGTACGCATGAGTCCCTGATGCAGGCCGGGCAGTTCATCGAGACGATCGAGCGTCGCCAAGGTCTCAAGATCTGCTGTCCGGAAGAGGTGGCTTACTTCAACGGCTGGATCGACGACGATCAGCTCCGGGCGATGGGCGAGGCGCTGAAGAAGAGCGGCTACGGCGAGTATCTGCTCGGCCTGCTGCGCCGAGGTGACGTATGAAGGTCATCGAAACGGCGATCCCGGGTGTCCTCATCCTCGAGCCTAAGGTCTTTGGCGACGAGCGCGGCTTCTTCATGGAGACCTACCGGACCAATCGCTACGCCGAGCTGGGCATCCCCGCGCCCTTTGTCCAAGACAATCTCTCCTACTCGCGGCGGGGCGTCCTGCGCGGCCTGCACGTCCAGCATCCGCACGCTCAGGGTAAGTTGGTGCAGGTGATGGACGGCGAGGTCTTCGACGTCGCGGTCGACATCCGTCGCGGCTCGCCGACCTTCGGGCGCTGGGTCGGTGCGACCCTGTCGGGTGAGAACCGTCGTCAGTTTTGGATCCCGCCCGGGTTCGCCCACGGCTTTCTGGTCACCGGCGACTCGGCCCTCTTCATCTACAAGAACACGGACTATTACAGCCCCGAGACCGAGCTCAGTCTGCGTTGGGACGATCCCGGGATCGGCATCGATTGGCCGCTCGAAGGGACGCCCGAGCTCTCTGCAAAGGACTCGGTCGCGCTCTGTCTGAACGAGATCCCACCCGAACGCCTTCCCGGCTACGAGGCCAGCCTATGACCACCAAGCGCACGACCGCCGAACGGCCCCGCATCCTCCTGATCGGTGCCAACGGGCAAGTCGGCTGGGAGCTGCGGCGCACACTCGCGACACTCGGCGATGTGATCCCGGCCTCCCTTGAAGGGGAATACGGACCGACGATCGATCTGCTGGATCCGGCGTCCTTGGCGAGGCTTGTTCATGACACCGCTCCGGATGCGGTCGTCAATGCCGCCGCCTACACCGCCGTGGACAAGGCCGAGACCGACCGTGCCATCGCGCAGCGGATCAATGCCGAGGCGGTCGGCGAGTTGGGTGCCATGCTGGCCGAGCGCGGGACGCCGATCGTCCATTACTCGACCGACTTCGTGTTCTCCGGCAACCTGGATCGCCCCTACCGGGAGGACGACGCACCGGGTCCGCTCAATGTCTACGGCGAGACCAAGCTCGCCGGCGAGCAGGCGCTGCTCAACTCCGGCGCCCGTGCCCTGATCTTTCGTACCAGCTGGGTCTACGGCATCCGCGGCGCGAATTTCCTGCTGACCATGCTGCGTCTGCTCAAAGAACGTGATGAGCTGCGGATCGTCGACGACCAGATCGGCTCGCCGACCTGGAGTCGGATGTTGGCCTCGGCGACGGCCTTGGTGCTCTATCGGGTCTTGCGCGGCGACCTGGATCTGGAGAAGGTCGGTGGGCTCTATCATCTAACCGGCTCGGGTCAGGTCAGTTGGTACGGGTTTGCGAGCGCGATCCTGGAAGACGCCGGCCTGGACGCGAGTCTGATCCCGATTCCCTCGTCCGAATATCCCGCGCCGGCGCGCCGGCCGCTCTACTCGGTCCTCGACAACAGCCTCTTCCAAGAGACCTTCGGGCTGTCGATGCCGGATTGGCGTCTGTCCTTGAAGCAGTGTTTGGACGAGAAGACTTAAACCGCGCCCAGCACGGTATGCGATGTCTTTGGATGGGATCGGCCTCGGCAGATTTGACGACCGTTGGAGTCGGGCGGTTTAAGGCATTAAAAAATATTAAATTTTAAGCCGCGCCTTACCGAGATCGAAGATATCTCCAAAGCCATAGGCGAAATGAAAATGACGCATGTCGCTCTGGACGTGGTTTAGGTCCTCGACACTGTCGCGAACAAGAGCGGTAGGAGGTCGAGATAGCGCGAGGCGAAATGCACCTTAAAGCCCTTGCGGACATGCTCGGGCACCTCTTCGAACTCGCCGCGGTTGTCCTCCGGTAGGATGATCTCGCGGATACCGGCGCGCCGCGCCGCGATCAGCTTCTCGCGGATCCCGCCGACCGGGAAGACCTCGCCGGTCAGGGTGATCTCGCCGGTCATGGCGAGCCGCCGGATGGGTTGGTTGCGGGCGAGGGAGAGGAGGGCGGATGTCATGGTGATGCCGGCCGATGGGCCGTCCTTCGGGGTGGCGCCCGCGGGGACATGGACATGGATGAATGCGTTCTCGAAGTAGGCCGGATCGGCACCCAGCTCGGCGGCGTGGCCGACCAGGTAGCCGTAGGCGATCTCGGCGGACTCTTTCATGACGTCGCCGAGTTGGCCGGTGAGCTTGAATCCTCGGGTGAAGCTGTGGGTTCGGGCGGCCTCGATGGAGAGCGTGGCTCCGCCCATGGCGGTCCAGGCCAGACCTGTGACGACGCCGGGACCGGATAGCTTGCGTTCGTCGCGAAACACCGGGCTGCCGAGATAGTCCTTGAGGTCGCCCTCGCCGACGCTGATCGGCGTCTCCTCGCCTTCGAGCATCCGCACGGCGACCTTGCGCACGATCTTTCCGAGCTGTTTCTCCAGCCGACGCACCCCGGCATCCCGGGCATAGCCCTCGATCAGGGCGCGCAGAGTCTTGGTGTCGAGCGTCACCGTCCGTTTGGCAAGCCCTGCCCGGTCGATCTGGCGCGGCAACAGATACTTTTTGGCGATCTGGAGCTTCTCCTCGGCGATATAGCCGGAGAGCGGAATCACCTCCATGCGGTCGAGCAAGGGGCCGGGGATACTGTCGGTCTGGTTGGCGGTGCAGACGAAGAGCACTTTGGACAGATCGAAACGCAGATCCAGATAGTGATCGAGAAAGTCACTGTTCTGCTCGGGGTCCAAGACCTCGAGCAGGGCCGAGGCCGGGTCGCCGTGGTATGAAGCGCCGACCTTGTCGATCTCATCGAGCATGATGACGGGGTTGGCCGTGCCGGCGTCCTTGATCGCCTGAAGAAACTTGCCCGGCATGGCGCCGATGTAGGTGCGACGGTGGCCCTTGATCTCGGCCTCGTCGCGGATGCCGCCAACCGAGAAGCGATAGAAGCGTCGGCCGAGCGCATCGGCGATGGAGTGCCCGATCGAGGTCTTGCCGACACCGGGCGGGCCGACCAGCAGGATGATGGAGCCCGCGATCTCGCCCTTGTGGATACCCACGGCCAGGAATTCGAGGATGCGCTTCTTCACATCCTCCAGGCCGTAATGATCGCGATCCAGGACGCGGCGCGCGCGCTTGAGATCCAGCTTGTCGGCCGAGTGTTTGCCCCAAGGCAGGATCGTGATCCAGTCCAGATAGTTGCGGGTCACGGCGTATTCCGGAGAGCCCGTCTCCAGCATGCGCAGCTTGTCCATCTCCTCCTCTACGCGTTTGCTCGCCTCCTCGGTCAGGACGAGCTTTTCGATCCGCGCGGTGAAACGGTCGATCTCCGCGGTACGGTCGTCCTTGGCAATGCCCAGCTCCTTCTGGATCGCCTTGAGCTGCTCGCGCAGAAAGAACTCGCGCTGCTGCTTGTGCATCTTCTCCTCGACCGTGCGCCGGATCTTCTGCTGTGCGCGGGCGAGCTCAAGCTCGTTGTTGAGCAGGACCAGCACCTTTTCCATGCGCGGCAGCAGCGGCAGGATCTCCAACACCTCCTGGAGCTGCTCCTTGGTCGAGGTGGTCAGGCTGGCGGCGAAATCGGAGAGATGCGAGGGATCATCGGGGCCGAAGCGGTCCAGGAACATCCGCAGCTCTTCGACATAGAGCGGGTTGAGCGGAAGCAATTCCTTGATGGTGTTGATCACGGCCATGGCGTAGGCCTTGATCTCCTCGTTCGGTCGACCGGCCGGCTCCGGGAGATAGGTCACCTGTGCGTCGAACGGGGCCTCGCGGCTGACCCAGGTGGCGATGCTGAACCGCTGCAGACACTCCACCAGGACCTGCAGGTGACCGTCCTGCTGATGAACGCGGTGGACCCGGCAGGCCGTGCCGACGGGATGGAAATCGGTTGTTTGCGCCTCTTCGGACGTCTCGGTTCGCACCAGCACCACGCCGAGGATCTTGTGCTCGCTCTCCCCGACAACCTTGAGAGTCGAGGACCAGCTCTCCGCGTCCATCATCAGCGGAACGGCTTGGCCGGGAAAGAAGGGACGCGAGGCGACCGGCAGGATGGGGATGCGGGTCGGAAGGACATCGTTGGCCCGCGCGAGCGTGATCTCGGAACCCTCGTCGACCCCGATGTCTCCCGAATCCTTGCTTGAATCCGCGTCCGCCATCTCGCTGTCCTCGTTCGCCAATACCCCAATCGGACTGGTCAACTTCAGGGTATGAGCGGCGATTTGCAAGCAGCGTTTGCCAAGCGCGCATAGCTTGCGACATCGAGGTTTTCGGCCCTCAGTGTCGGATCGATCCCGGTCGCGATCAGCAGCTGCGCATCCACCAGTTTGGACAGACTGTTGCGCAGGGTCTTGCGGCGCTGCCCGAAGGCCGCGGCGACGATGCGGGCGTGCAGTGCGGGGTCGTCGACGGGGAAGGGGAGCGGTCGATGGGGCCGCAATCGCAGGAAGGCGGACTCGACCTTCGGGGCTGGGGTGAAGGCGCCCGCACCGATGCGAAAGAGACAGTCCGTCGAGCACAGCGTCTGAACCATCACCGATAGCCGCCCGTAGGTCTTGTCGCCCGGATCCGCGACGATGCGCTCGACGACCTCCTTCTGAAGCATCAGGTGCATGTCCTGAATACAGTCGGCCTGCTCCAGGAATCGGAACAAGAGCGGCGTGGAGATGTTGTAGGGGAGATTCCCGACGAGACGCAAGCGCTCGCCCTTGCGCACGAGCGCGCGGAGGTCGAAATTCAGGGCGTCGGCCTGGTGGATCCGCAGATCGCCGAGCGGGCCGAGCCGATCGCGAAGTGGAGCGACCAGGTCGCGATCCAGCTCGACGACATCGAGCGAGCCGACGGCGGTCAGAAGTCCTTGTGTGATGGCGCCCTGTCCAGGGCCGATCTCGACGACGCGCTCGCCGGGCGTGGCGGCTATCGCCCCGTGGATCCGGTCGATCACCTGGCGGTCGTGAAGGAAGTTCTGGCCGAAACGCTTGCGTGCGCGGTGCTCCATTAAACCGCGTCCGGCATGGTATGGACTGTCTTCAACCTGATTCGCCATCCGAGCATTCCGCGAGCGTCGGAGTCGACGCGGTTTAAGTGATTATTTTTTTTCATTTAAACCGCGTCGGCTCTAAGGTCGTTGATGGCATGGAGGGGTGTTTCAGGCTCGGGCTTCAAATAAGGCACGAGATGCGGTTTAAATTCAGCAATTGTGGCAGACCTCATGGGCGAACTGCTCGAGTTTACGCGTGTCGGCGGCGAAGAGTCGGATCCCCTCGGCGAGTTTTTCGGAGGCCATGGCGTCTTCGTTGAGCTCCCAGCGGAAGCCGGGCTCGTCGAAGCCGACCCTCGGGATCTCCATGCCGAGCGCCCGTTCCGGGTCCAGCTTGCGCGGGACATCGCCCTCGGTCGAGGCGAGCTCGCCGAGCAGGGCGGGCGAGATGGTGAGGTAGTCGCAGCCGGCCAGCTCCAGGACCTCGTCGAGATTGCGGAAGCTCGCGCCCATGACGACGGTGTCGTAGCCGTGGCGTTTGTAGTAGTTGTAGATGCGTGTGACGGACTGCACGCCCGGGTCCTCGTCGGCCGGATAGCCGGGGACGTTGTCGGCGTTCTTGTACCAGTCGAGGATGCGCCCGACGAAGGGCGAGATGAGTGTGACACCCGCGTCGGCGCAGGCGACGGCCTGGGCGAAGCTGAACAAGAGGGTCAAATTGCAGTGCAGCCCCTGGCTCTGCAGGATCTCCGCGGCGCGGATGCCTTCCCATGTCGAGGCGATCTTGAAGAGGACTCGGGTGCTCGGGTCGATGCCGGCGGCTTGGTAAAGCTCCACCAGCGCCGCGGCGCGCTTGAGCGTGGCCTCGGTGTCGAAGGAGAGGCGGGCATCGATCTCTGTGGAGACGCGCCCGGGAACGATCTTCAGGATCTCCGTGCCGAAGTTGACGGCGAGCTTGTCCATCGTTGCCCGGGCTTGGTCCATCGGGTCGCTGCCGCCCTCGCGCGTGCCGAAGAGGACGGCGTCCTCGACCAGCTCGCGGTACTGCGGCATCTGGGCCGCTTTGAAGATCAGCGAGGGGTTGGTCGTGGCGTCTTGGGGCTGGTACTCGGCGATGGACTCGAAATCGCCGGTGTCTGCGACGACTGTGCTCATGGTCTTGAGTTGGTCGAGCTTGCTCATGGTTCAACACCCTTCTGCAAGGTTGAGACGCGTCGGCGTCGATGGGTTGACCTTAACGGAATCCGATGACGATTTCGAATCCGGCCCGGCGGCCGATGCGCCTCGCCAGCGGGGCACGCCGTTCAGCTCCGCAAGAACCGCGCCCGCAGGTCTCGCCGCCGGTCGGGTCTCGTCGGTGTCGATTCAGCGGATGTCCTCCGCGCTCTTGTCGTTCATACTCAGGACCTATCGGGTCAAGGGTACGAGGTGTTCCACACATCCCATGAGCCATTCGACAACGGAGCTTCGGGTTCCCGACGGTACGCCGCTCCAACAGGTCTCGGATCTGCTGACGGGACTCTATCGTTCCATCCTCGCGCCCTCGGAGACGACGCGCCGTGTGTTTTACGACACCTTCGACTGGGCGATCTTTCAAGACGGCGGTGCTTTGGAATGCCGCACGCAGCGCTCGACCCGGCGTCTCATCCGAAGCGATCTGGACGGCGCGTCGCCGCCGCTGTCTCAGACCCTTGCCGGCGAGCCCGGTTTCGCCTCCGATCTTCCGCTCGGGCCTGTGCGCGAGCGCATCCTGGAGGTTTGCGGGATCCGAAGGCTGCTGCCGCGCGTGGAGATCGAGAGTCATGTCACCGTCTTTCGCCTCGTCAACGACGATGCCGAGACCCTGTTGCGGGTCGAGCTCGAGACGCTGATTGCGCGCAACCCCGGTGGCGACGCCTGCGGACCGCTCGCGTCGCGTCTCCACCTCGTCGCGGAGCCCTATCACGAGCAGGCGGCGCAGGAGGTGACGGATCTCCTTATCGAGCGGCTCGGGCTCGAGGCCGTCGAGACACCGATTCTGTCGGAGGCGCTGTCGGCGTGCGGTCGATCCCCCGGTGATTATTCGTCCAAGATCGAGGGTCGCCTCGACCCCGATCAGCGATCGGACGAGGCGCTCAAGGTGCTCCTGAGGAGTCTGTTCGCCACCCTGGTCGCGAATCTGGAGGGTGCGCGGGAGCATCTCGACAGCGAGTTCCTGCATGACCTGCGCGTCGCCACGCGCCGCACCCGCTCCGTCCTGGGTCAGGCGAAGGGCGTGTTTCCGGCCGATCTCCTCGAGGACTACAAGATCCGGTTCGCTTGGCTGCAGCAGATCACCGGCCCCGTCCGTGACCTGGACGTCTATCTTCTGGATTTCGACCGCTATCGCGAGGCTCTGCCGGTGCGTTTGCGCCCGTGTCTCGACGCGGTCCATGCGTTCTTGTCGGCCCGCCGCAGCGAGCAGCAGGGTCACCTTGTCGTCGCGTTCGACTCCGCCGCCTTTGCCGATTTGATGCGGGATTGGCAGGCTTTTCTCGCGACGCCGGTCGCCGAGCATCCGGCCGAGCCCAACGCCGCGGCTCCGATCAAGGCGCTCGCCGACGAGCGTATTCGCCGCATGGCGAAGCGCGTGCGACGCGAGGGTCTCGCCATTCGCCCGGATTCCCCCGCAGCCGAGCTGCATGAGCTGCGCAAGAGCTGCAAGAAGCTCCGATACCTCATGGAGCTTTTCCAAAGTCTCTATCCGCGGGGCAAGGTGACCCGATTGATCAAGTTGCTCAAGACGCTGCTCGATCATCTCGGTTTGGTTCAGGACTTGGCGGTACAGGCCGATCACCTGCTCGACTGGGCCAAACAGATGCAGGCCGAGGGCAAGGCCGATACCGAGACGCTGCTCGCGATGGGCGCGCTCGTCGGTCAGCTTCTGGGGCGCCAGGAGCAGGGGCGTGCGGACTTTGCCGAGGTCTTCGACCGGTATCTGCACGATGACCACCAAGCGTTGTTCCGGGCTCTGTTCGAGCGCACCTGAGCCGCGGTCCGCGCGAGTAGCGCTCGTGCCGCGCGGACGTGGCCCGGGCTCGATCAACAACCCTTGCCTCAGACGTGGCTTGGAGGAGGTGAAGAGAGATGTCGATGAGATTGAGTCTGCCGTTATGCCCGACGGCGTCGCTTGTCTTGCTTACCGCTGTTGCGACAGGCGCCGGCGCGGCCAACCCGGAGGAGGGGCTCTTCGATCTGGACGATCTTCGGGTGAAGATCACCGAGACCCTTCCCTATGTCGAGGTCGAGCATGCGGGAAAACCGGTTATCTTGATGCGTCATCAGGAGCCCGATCACACCATCGTCGCGCCCTATGAGCAGACCGCCCGCGACTGTCCTCCCTACTGCATCCAGCCGATGCAGCTGGCGCCCGGCGTGGAGACCATCGGCGAGCTCGAGTTGATCGCCTATCTCGAGCGCGCAGCCAAGGGCGAGCCGATCCTGGTGATCGACTCACGCACCGAGCCCTGGGTGTCTCAGGGCATGATCCCGGGTGCGATCCATCTCCCCTATACGCGACTGGATCCGGCGCACGCGCAGCCCGAAGCGATCGCCGAGTTGTTGGAATTCGAGCTCGGTGCGATTCGCTTGAATGCGCTCTGGAACTTCAGCGCCGCCAAGACCTTGGTCTTTTACTGCAACGGACCTTGGTGCGGGCAGTCCCCGACCAATATCCGCGCCTTGCTGGCGCTCGGCTATCCTGTGGATCGGATCAAGTGGTACCGCGGCGGGATGCAGATGTGGGAGCAGCTCGGCTTGACGACAGTGAAGTCCTCGGCAGCGCCGGAGGATTGAGTCGCGACGTCGTTGATCGATAACCACACGCATCGAGTCTAAGCGTTGTCGTTGTCGTAATCGAGAACGACAACGACGATCGTTGCAACGCTGTTCTCTCGTCGAGTGGTTTTACACGTTTTCGAACCGCTCTCTAGGGGATCGGAAGCGGCGTGCCTGTCTCGCGCGACGATGCGCCGGGCAGCTGATTCGAGGTGAGGAGTATGTTCGGGTCGATCAGCCGCCGCACCCATTCCAGCATGGGCTCGATCGCCGCCTCGGCGGTCGGCGTCAGCACGTAGTTGGAATAGTCGAACGCGCTCCCGCACGCCGAGACCAGGAAGGTCTCGGGGACCTTGCCGTAGAGTGTCTCGCACCAGGCGAGTAGCTCGCGTGGATCCAGAAAATGCGCCATGGTCGACATGGCGCTGGCGTCGGGGGCGAGCGATCGGCAGCGCACCTCGCCCGGTGCGCCGTCGACCGCGGCGTCGAGAAAGACGACGCGGTCATGCTCCACCAAATCGGCGACCAGCTCGGCTGTGAGGATGTGACGCGAGATCACCTCCACGCCTTCGGGCATACCCTCCGCCTCCAGCCGATCCGCGACCAGCGGCCCGATCGCGTCGTCGCCGCGGATCGGGCTGCCGTAGCCGATGATCAAGACCTTCCTGCTCGCCATGCGTGCCTGATCCATTCAGCCGCGCCTGAGCGTGTCGACGACGCGACCGGTCGCATCCTTGAGCTCGATGGCGAGCGGCATCTCCCCGAAGGCATGCGAGGCACAGGACAAACAAGGGTCGAAGCAGCGGATGACCGCCTCGACGCGATTGAGCATCCCCTCCTGGAGGTTGTTGCCGTCGACATAGGCGTCGGCGACTTGACGGATGCTCTGGTTCATGGCGAGGTTGTTGTGTCCGGTCGCGATGATGAGGTTGACCCAGGTAATGAGCCCCTCGTCGTCGATGCGGTAGTGATGCATCAGGATCCCGCGCGGGGCCTCGGTCACCCCGATGCCTTCGTAGCGGTTGCTGCGGGCGCGGGCACGTACGCGTGCGGCGAGGATGGTCGGATCCTTGAGCAGGCGCTCCATCATCTCGAGCGCGTAGATGATCTCGACCAGTCGCGCGTAGTGATAATGGAAGCTGCTCGCGATCGGGCCGGATTCCTGAAGCATGTGGAACTCGGCGAGCGCGACGTCGGCATAGGGTGTTCCGCAGGCATCGACGTTGTTCAGACGTGCAAGGGGTCCGACCCGATAGATCCCCTTGGGATAGCCCTGGGGCTTGTAGTAGGGGAACTTCATGTAGCTGAAGTCCTCGACCGCTTCGCCGATCAGACGCTCGTACTCGTGCGGCGGCACCATGTCTTCGAGGATGCGGCCCTGGGCGTCTTTGAGTCGCAGGAACCCGTCGTAGTGCTCCAAGTGACCTTTGGGGCTGACCAGGCTCAGGAACATGGTCGGTTGATTGCCGAAGTGACTGGCCTCGTCCTTGAACTTGGGCACCAGGGTCTTGAAGAAGGCGTAGGTCCGCTTGGCGATCTCCAGCCCCTCGGGCATCAACTTGAGCATCGCATCGCGCTTTTCCTGCGTCAGCGGCTCGCTGACCCCGCCGGGCACGACCCAGGTCGGGTGGATCTTCTTCCCACCCAGGGTCTCGATGATGGTCTGGCCGATTTGGCGCAGACGGATGCCGTCTTTGGCCAGCGCCGGGTCTTGGCGCATGACGCCGAAGATGTTGCGCGAGACCGGGTCGGAGTCCCAGCCGAGCAAGAGATCCGGCGATGAGAGATGAAAAAACGACAAGGCGTGCGATTGGGTGATCTGGGCGAGGTTGATGATGCGCCGCAGCTTCTCGCCGGTCGGCGGGATGCTGACCGAGAGCAGGTGATCGCAGGCCTTGTTGGACGCCAGCACATGACTGACCGGGCAGATCCCGCAGGTTCGTGCCGTCAGGGCGGGCATCTCGCGATAGGGTCGGCCCTCGCAGAATTTCTCGAAGCCGCGGAACTGGGTGAGATGGAACTTGGCGTCTTCGACCTCTCCGGCGTCCCCGAGCTGCAGGGTGATGCGGGCATGGCCCTCGATGCGGGTGACGGGTTCGATGATGACGGTGCGGCTCATGGATGCGGCCCCTGGCGGTTGGGATTCGGTATGGAGTTCGAGTCGTCGTCCTCGTTGCTCAAGGCGCGCTCGGTGATCTTATGATAGAGATGGGTCATCCTGGCGATGATGTCGTCGAGCTCCGGATGCTGGGCCCACTTGGACTGCTTCTCCTTGGCATCGGCGAAGACCTCGGTCAGGAGATCGATATCGAAGCTGTCGAGCCGGGCGCCGCCCTCGACCTTGGTCTTGATGTCGAGCAGACGCGGCAAGCGCTGCGTGCGCAGACGCTCGCGGAGCGCGACGATCACGCCCGTGTCGGCATCCTGCGGCGCTTGGCTTCCGACAGGCGGCTGGGTCATGGCTTCAGGCCCCGAACCGGGTTACGGCGCTGGGGTCCGGTGTGCGCCCCGCGATCAGCTCGCTCAGCACGTACCAGATGGCGTCGGCGCTCGGCGGGCAGCCGGGAACGAAGACATCGACCCCTACGACACCGTGGATGGGTTTGACGACCGCCAGCAAGGCCGGAACCCCTCGGGTCGGGGTCTGCGGCTGGATGGTGACGGTATCGCGGTAGGCGCGGTCGACCACGTCCGACAGCTTAAAGTGGTTGCGCATGGCCGGGACGTTTCCGTTCACGGCGCAATCGCCCAGACTGACCAGGATCTTGCAGTGCTTTCGGAATGTCAGCGCCTTCTCCAGGTCGTCTTCCGAGCTGACCGAGCCTTCCAGGATGCCCACGTCGACTTGGTCGGGCAGGGTCTTGGTGTCGACCAGCGGGCTGTAGACGATGTCGACCTTCTGAACCAGCTCGATCAGGCGCTCGTCCATGTCCAGAAAGGACATGTGACAGCCCGAGCATCCGTCGAGCCAGGTGGTCGCGACCGTGATCTTGGGCGATGTGCTCATTGGGCAAGTCTCCGGCGGGCGAGAATCGGCAGGAAGTGTTGATCTTTGACCATCTCGCCGACCGAAGTGCCCTGCCTCACCAGCGCGCCGGTCGGGCAGACCTGAACACATTTGCCGCAGCTGGTGCAGGTGTCGCTCTCGCCCCAGGGTTGCGCCATGTCGGTGATCACGCGGCACTCGGTGCCGCGGCCCATGACGTCCCAGGTGTGGGCACCCTCGATCTCGTCGCAGACACGCACGCAGCGGGTGCAGAGGATGCAGCGGTCGTGATCGAGCCGGAACATCTCGTGCGAGCTGTCGACCGGGTAGCTGGCCTGCCGGTAGGGCACGCGGACATGGTCGACACCGCACTTCTGCGCCATGTGCTGCAGCTCGCAATGCCCGTTGGAGACGCAGACCGAGCAGACATGGTTGCGCTCGGCGAAGAGCAGCTCGACGATGGTGCGGCGATAGCGTTGGAGCTTCTCGGTGTTTGTTTGGATCTGCATGCCTTCGGTCACGCGGGTCGAGCAGGCAGCCAACAGGCGTCCCTGACCGGCCAGCTCGACGAGACAGAGACGACAGGCGCCCCACACCGAGAGACCTTCGAGATAACAGAGACTCGGGATCGGGATCTGATTCTCGCGACAGACCTCGATGATCGTCTCGTCCTCGCGGGCGGAGAGATCCCGGCCGTCGATGTTGAGCGTGACGACGCGGACGTTCGGTTGCTTGGCGGGTGGGGGCATATCGGCTCCGTCAACCTGGTTCGTGCAGTTTGAACCGCAAAGGCGCGCAGGACGCAATGCAGCGTACGTCGCTGCGGGTGTTCGCTTCCAGCGGAATCCAGTGGCGTCGGCGCCGGGATTCGAGCGCTCGACACCTTTCGTCCGTTGTCGCGCTTTGCACCTTTGCGATCGATAAAGCCTGTTCCGCGCTAGGCGTCGCCGAGCTTTGCTTCATACTCGTCGCGGAAGTAACGCATGGTGCTCAACACAGGATTCGGCGCCGTCTGCCCCAGTCCGCAGAGACTGGTCGCCTGCACCACCTCGCAGAGCTCTTCCAAAAGCGCCAGCTCGGCACGCGTGGCCTGCGATTTGGCCAGCCGGTCGAGGATGCTGTGCATCTGCTGTGTTCCCGCGCGGCAGGGGATGCACTTTCCGCACGACTCGGTCATGCAGAACTCCATGAAATAGCGTGCGACGTCGACCATGCTGGAGGTCTCGTCCATGACGATCATCCCGCCCGAGCCCATCATGGTCCCGAGTGTCTTGAGACTGTCGTAATCCACGGCGATGTCGAGGTGCTGGGTCGGGATACAACCGCCCGAGGGGCCGCCGGTCTGCACCGCCTTGAAGGCCTTACCGCCCGGGATGCCGCCGCCGATGACCTCGATGATGTCGCGCAGCGAGGTGCCCATCGGGACCTCGATGAGGCCGGTGTTGGTGATGGTTCCGGCGAGCGCGAAGACCTTGGTCCCTTTCGAGCGCTCGGTGCCTATCGAGGCGAACCAGTCGCCCCCCTCGCGCACGATCGGGGCGATGTTGGCGAAGGTCTCGACGTTGTTGATCAGCGTGGGATAGCCCCACAGCCCCGACTCGGCGGGGTAGGGCGGACGCGGGCGGGGTTGGCCGCGCAGCCCTTCGATGGAGGCCATGAGCGCGGTTTCTTCGCCGCAGACGAACGCCCCCGCTCCGAGTCGGATCTCGACCTCCAGGCTGAACTGGGTGTCGCCGATCTTGTTCCCCAGGAATCCCGAGCGCTTGGCCTTGCGAATCGCGGTCTGGAGTCGCTCGACCGCGAGCGGGTACTCCGCGCGGACATAGACGTAGGCCTTGTTCGCGCCGATCGCGTAGGCGGCGATGGCCATGCCCTCGAGCACGCGATGCGGGTCCGACTCCAGGATCGCGCGGTCCATGAAGGCACCCGGGTCGCCCTCGTCCGCGTTGCAGATGACATATTTTTGGGCCGCCGGCATCTTGGCGACGGTCGACCATTTCAAACCGGTCGGATAGCCGCCGCCGCCGCGTCCACGCAGACCGCTGTCGGTTACTTCGCGCAGGACATCGGCCGGGGTCATCTCGCTCAAGGCCCGGATCAGGGCCGAGTAACCGCCGACCGCCACATACCCCTTGAAGCTGTCGGGATCGATGATGCCGGCATTCTCCAGCACGATCTTCTGCTGGCGCGCGAAGAAGGGCTGATCCGTCGGGCAGCGCAGACGCTCCACGGGAGGACCGTCGAGGCTTGCGATGATGTCGGCGGCGTCATCCGCCGTGACGTCGCGATAGATGGTCGACTCTTCGAGCGAGCCGTCCCGGTCGGCGATCGACACCAAGGGGCCGGCCGAGCAGAGGCCCATGCATCCGACCCCTTTGACCTTGCACGAAGGTTTGCTCTCCCCGAGGCCGGCGACGAGTGCATCCATGACGGGTGCAGCGCCCGATGATTGGCAACTGGCGGCCATGCAGACGCGGACCTCGCGCTCGACGTTCGCGTCGATGGCACGGTATTGCTCGGCCAGATCGGCCAGATCGTCGAGGTTCATCAGGTCAGCTCCTCGAGCTTGGCAATGAGTGATTCGCTGTCGAGCTTACCGAGCACGTCGCCGTCGATCACGATCGCCGGGGCCAGACCGCAGGCGCCGACACAGCGAGCGGTCAACAGCGATAGACGGTCGTCTTCGGTCGTTTCGCCCGGATTGATGTCGTAGCGCTCCTGCAGGCGCTCGACGAGTCCCCCGGCGCCTTTGATGTAGCAGGCGGTTCCGGTGCAGACGACGCACGCATGACGCCCCTTGGGCTTGAGGGTGAAGAGGTGGTAAAAGGTCGCGACACCGTAGACCTTGCTCAGCGGAAGGTCGAGCGATGCGGCAACAAACCGCAAGGAGGCCTCGTCGAGAAACCCGAAGGCGTCCTGCACGCTGTGCAGGGTCTCGATCAAGGCGTGGTCGGCATAGCCGTTGCGGCGCATGGTCGCGTTGACGAGCTTCCAACGCTTGTCGTCACTGGGCAGTGGCGGCTTGGCTTGCTGCAGACTCATCTCCCCTCCGATTCAATGGGTCATGGTTGCCGAGCGATCGCGTCGCCGACGGCGATGGGACCGAACGATGCCACAAGTCTATGACAGATGGATAGGGCGACGACGTTCTTCTTTGCGCGCACTTTCGGTGCGCGCGGTGTCGCCGCGCTTCCTTTCGGTGCCGCCCTGCTCCCGGCTATACTCGCGATCCGACCAGACGGCCGCCAACGAGATCTCTTCCATGGACAACGAGCCAGCTTCCCGTAAACGACGACGCGGCATCTATTTGCTGCCCAATCTGTTTACCACGGCGGCGTTGTTCGCCGGGTTTTACGCGGTCCTCGCGGCGACTCAGGGACGCTTCGAGGCCGCTGCGCTCGCTATCTTCGCGGCTCAGCTGCTCGACGGGATCGACGGGCGCGTCGCTCGCATCACTCAAACCCAAAGCGATTTCGGTGCCGAGTACGACAGCCTCTCCGACATGGTGGCCTTCGGGGTGGCCCCGGCGCTGGTTGCCTATCACTGGGCCTTGGGCGGACTCGGTAAGGTCGGCTGGCTTGCCGGCTTCGTCTTCACCGCAGCCGCGGCCTTGCGTCTGGCACGGTTCAACACGCAGGTGGGGATCGCCGACAAGCGTTACTTCCAAGGGCTCGCCAGCCCGGCCGCTGCGGCCATCATCGCAAGCGGGGTCTGGCTCGGCACGGATACGGGGGTCGCCGGGGCCGATGTCGCTTGGCTCGCGGCCATCCTCACTGCGGGTGCCGGTCTGCTGATGGTGAGTAATTTCCGGTACCTCAGCTTTAAGCAGCTCAACTTCCAGGGTCGCGTCCCCTTCCTCTTGGCCGTCGCCGTGATGCTTGGCTTTGCGGTGGTCTTTGTCAATCCGCCGCTGATGCTCTTTTTGATGGCGACGACCTATGCGGTTTCGGGTCCCGCGTGGACCCTGATGCGATTGCGCAAGAGTCGTTTGCGCCATCGGCGCGATTCACGCGGGGATCGGTCCTGAGATCGCTCCGATCGATCGGGCTTGCGAGCAGTCGCCGCTTAGGATGGACCCGGATGGCTGCCCGCGCCTGTGACGGCGCTCTGTCGGGCAACACCAGATCTCTCTGTTCGAGGGCCGAAATGAACGAGCCATCCGAGAAGAAACCCGGCTTGCTGCGCCGTATCGGATCGTGGCTTTTCCGAAGGTTGGCCCCTCGGGTGCCGGACGAGGTCTCCTGTTGCGAGTTCGATTGTCGCAAGACGGGATGCGCGCAGGGCGATTGGGAGAGATGTCCGGTGCGCTTGGACTATGCCCGGCGTCTTCGCGACGGGCATTGCTGGAATCGGGAGCAGTCGTAACATCATGTCATCCGGACCACGCGAGATCGTCACGCCCTTTCGGCCCATCCCGCTGGACGTTCCGGCGGGTCTGACGCCGAACGAGTTCTTCAACAGCGCCGAGAATCTTCGCGATCTGGTGCAGAACAACGGTCTGCTGCGCAATCAAGAGGATCTGCTGCTCTACCGCAAGGCGCTGGGGCATTCCACCGAGCTGGACTGCTCGATCATCTACGACACCTCCAAACGCATCCTCAACCCGCTCGGCCGTCCGGTTCGCCGCACCCAGGTCTCGCCGTCGGTGAAGCGCGTCTGGAACCGGATGAATCGGATCATCATCGAGGAGATGCTCCGACGCTATCCGGATCCGGGCGAGGCACTGGTGATGGCCGGCGAGGCAAGTCTGGATGCCACCTGGCCTCTGACCTCGCCCGGTGTGCCGAGCATCCGCATGCTGCACAACCACTTCATCGTCTTCCCGATGGAGCAGCTGCGCGCGGCCCACCCGGCCGATCCGAGCCATCCCAACCTGACCGACGGTGGCCAGCACAGCCTCTTTCAGGCGCACATGCGCGATGTCTACAGGCGCTTTTTCGACGAGGCGCTGGACCTGCGTATCCTGCGTACGGTGCACACGGACGAGTCGCGTCTCGCGCTCACCGGCTATCCGGAGGGTTTGCCCTGCTGGGAGATCCAAGGCGGGGTCGCGGCCCTGGGCGACACCGCCTTCTGGGCGGAATACGACGAGATCCTGCGCGGGTTTCTCGATTTCTACCGCACCTTCTTCTCGCAGGTGTCGAGCCGCAACGCCGAGATCCTGCCGGATGTCTACTTTCCAGATCAGATCGAGTCGGTCCTGCTCTTCGACAACGCCTTCATGCAGACCGCGAAACGGGTTCGCGAGCGCTGTCTCGGCGACCCGGCCTACGCCAATTCCATCCGCTGGGAGCCGGCCTTCAAGCAGCTCATCTTTCGGCATGACTCGGGCCGCCTGATGTTGACCATCAGTCAGAACTCGATCGGCAACGCCATCACCGAGCTGCTCGGCGTCGTGGTCAAGCGCGTGCCCGACCGCGACGCCTACGAGGCGCGCGAGCCGGCGCTCATCGAGCGTCTGCTCGAGATCAGGCGGCTTCTCGTCGCAGCCGATCTCGGCGACGGGATCGCCACCCCGCATTGGGGCGCGGACTGAGCGCCGGGACCGAGGCCCTTTCCGACCGGCCGCGGGCAGCTCGGCATCCCGCGAGAACCCGAGATTTCATCGCATCTTCACGGTTCGTCAATATCCCGGCAATCGCGCGCGGAGATCATATCCCGACGTTGATGGCTCGAGGCCGGCGATGCGATGACCGACATCAAGCGTATGAATCCGTTGAAATACCGGAGCATTTTCATCTCCGATGTCCATTTGGGCTTTCGAGGGTGCCAAGCCTCTCTCGTGCTCGATTTTCTGCAATCCACCGAGTGCAAGCAGTTGTACCTGGTCGGCGATATCGTCGATATCTGGGCGATGAAGAGCGGTGTCTATTGGCCCGAGGCCCACAATCAGGTGGTCCGCGAGGTGCTCGACAAGGCCAAGCGCGGGACCGAGGTCATCTACACGCCTGGTAATCACGACGAGCTGTTCCGCACGCATCTCGGCGCGGATTTCGGCAACGTGGCGGTGCGCGAAGAGGTGATTCACACGACAGCCGACGGTCGCCGCTTTCTCGTGATGCACGGGGATGCGTTCGACGCGGTGGTTCAGAACGGCAAGTGGCTCGCCATGATCGGCTCGCGCGCCTATGACGGTTTGTTGATGCTCAACGGACTCGTCAGCCGGATTCGCCGCGTGCTCGGCCTCGAGTACTGGTCGTTGGCCGGGTATCTCAAGCACAAGGTCAAGAACGCCGTGAGCTATATCGGCAATTTCGAGGCGGCCGTGGCGGGCGAGGCGGAGCGCCGGCGCGTCGACGGCATGATCTGCGGGCATATCCACCACGCGGAGATGCGCGAGATCGCCGGAATCGCCTACTGCAACTGCGGCGACTGGGTGGAGAGCTGCACCGCCCTCGTGGAGCATCACGACGGTCGGCTCGAGCTGCTGCGCTGGACCAACGCCTATCCCCAACCCGCGAGCATCGAGAAGGATCGGTTGGCTCTGGCGGGGGCCGGCTAGCGGAGCGGTCGGCCGGCGCGTCCGGCCCAACAGTTCAGCCTGCTGCGCGAATCGATCGCCGATAGCGCTTCCAATCGAACGCCGGCCCCGGGTCCGTCTTGCGACCCGGGGCAATTTCGGCGTGTCCCGCGATCCGCTCCTCGGTGATTGCGGGAAAGCGACGCAGGATTTTCCCTGTGCATTCGGCAAGGCGCGCGTACTGCGCATCCGTAAACGGGATATCGTCGGTCCCCTCCAACTCGATCCCGATCGAAAAATCGTTGCAGCGCTCTCGTCCCGCGAACCGCGAGACGCCCGCGTGCCAGGCGCGTTGCTCGAAAGGGACATACTGCAGGAGTCGGCCGTTGCGCCGGATCAAGAGATGTGCCGAGACGCGCAGACCGGCAATCTCGCGGAAGTAGGGGTGCGCGTCGGGATCCAGACGATCGAGAAAGAGATCGTCGATCCAGTCTCCCGAAAAGTCGCCCGGCGGCAAGCTGATGTTGTGGATCACCAACAGATCGATGTCCGTCCCCGGCGGGCGGGCGTCCCGGCTCGGCGATGGCCGACGCTCCGCGCCTGCAAGCCAGCCCTCCTGGTCGATATCCGCGTAGATACCGGCTTTGTCGTCGCCGACCGCGCGAGCTTGCACAACGGCATCGCTCCCGGTGGGCGAGCATCGCGCCGTCGGTGACTCGGCCCCGTGAAGGTCGGCGGCGGCATCGGTTTCGGGATTCATGACGCGCCACGCGCCCGGGCGGGGGGGATGAGCCGGCCCCGAGTCCGCCGATCCAAGGTGACACAGTTCCCCGCATTGCTTACCATCGCCGCAAGATATTCCATCGCTTCCTCGAGGTTTGCCGGCCGCCCCGTGCCTCGCGCCATGATGGTGACATGACCGGTAATCGGCGTCGAGATTCACGTGATCAAGCCCCCCCGCATCTACGCAGCATCCGGTCCCGGCGAGGATGCTTCGATCATGCGCGGGCGTTACGTCGCCGAGTGCACGCGCCTGCTCGGCGAACGCCTGCCGTCGCTCTGGGGTGCGCTGTTCGGGAAGCTCGACGACGCCTTGCAGGATCTCGCCGATAAGTCCAGCAACGATTTGAGCTATCGCGTCTATTTCGACGCTCGCGAGATCCTCGTCAAACAGCGCCGACGTCTTCAGAGCGATTTTTTGCGGCGTGTCGAGCAAGAGGCCAGCGATCTCCTCGGTCGGGATCGCGACCCGCAGGACGCGCTCGGTAGCCGTACGGAGTCGGGCTTCGGCGATCTGACCCTGCTCGAGCAGTCCGATCTCGAGGAGATTCTGGCCGCCGAGAACCTGGTGTCGAAGGCGGAGTTGCGCTATCGCGGCGATTTGATGGAGTTGGATCGTCGGTTTGCCGACCTGATGGGCTGGAGCGAGGTCGGGCTCGAGGAGAATCCGTTCGGTCCGTCCGCCCTGTGCCATGCCTTTCGCGACACACTGACCGGTCTTCCCCCGTTCGAGCCGTCTGTCAAGCTCGTCGTCTACAAGCTCTTCGATCGGCATGTCATGGACCAGTTGGGCAACTTCTACCGCAGTTGTCTGAGCCAGCTCGAGCCCGCTTCCTCCGAGATCGCCATCCCTGCTGCAAGGCCGCATGGCGCCTCGCCGTTCGCATCGCCTATCGGCGTACCGAGTCAGCCGGAGATCCCGGAGCCGCCCCCGGACACCCTCTCGATTCCGTTCGATGCGTTGCGGACCTTGCTTGCACGCCAACGACCGAGCAGCAGCCCGCGTACCGATAGCGCTCGGGTGAAGGTCGCGACGGGCGAGCTTCTGGCAATGTTGGACAATCTGGATGTCGCTCCCGCCCCGGCGGTCGTGTATCCGGCGTTGGAGGCGTCCCTGCGGACGCGGCTGTCCGCGGCGCTTTGCGTCGAGGATCGTCCGAGGCGTGCCTTGGCGGAGCCTGACGAGGATACGCTCGATCTGGTTTTTCTCTTCTTCGAGCATCTGCTGGCCGGCGGCGCGATTCCCGACCCCATCAAGATCCTGATCGCGAGGATGCAGATCCCGGTCGGGAAGATGGCGCTGTTGGACAAGGGCTTCTTCTCCGACGAGACGTATCCTGCGCGGGTGTTGATCAACAATATCGGCCGGGCGGCGATCGGTTGGAGCGATGCCGACGGACGCGGTGCCGACAGCCTCTACGGGATGATCGAGCGGGTGATCGAGCGATTGGTGCGCGATTTCGACGGAGATCCCAAACTGTTCGCCCGAATGGATCGGTCTTTCAGGGCCTTCCTTGCACGAGAGGACGCCCGACCCGCTGCGGGGACCGGGGATCCGCCGGCCGAGCCGCGCGGCGGCATCTTGTCCGGCGTTTCCGACCCGGCCGAGCCGAGCTTCGACGCCGATCCCGCCGCCGCGCCCGCCGATCCCGCGCGTGAGACGGTTGCGGCAGCACTCTCCGACCGTCTGGCGCCCTATGCGCAGATCCCGAGCACGGTCGAGGTCCTGCTGCGCGAGGGCTGGTCGCTGGTTCTGCTCGAGATCCAGCGCTCCCGGGGCTCGGATGGCCCGGATTGGCAAGCGGCACTCGAGTGGATCGATCGACTGCTCTGGAGCGTGAGCGCGAAGCGTACCGCCGAGGAGCGTCGCCAGCTGCTCAATCGGATCCCGCGTCTGCTCGAAACCCTGCGGCGGCGCCTCGCCGAGGTCGGCTGTGATCCACGTCTGACGGCACGGTGGCTCGGGGAGCTGCAGACCCTGCATCTGGACGTGCTGCAGGGGTCCGCGCGCGGTGCCGTGCTCGGCGGCTCCGACGTCGCGGCCGGGCGGGCGGCCCCGGCTCGGGTACCGATTCCGGTTTCGTGCGGATGCGCGATCGGCGATTGGATCGAGTGGGCTCGCGAGGACGTCGGGCGTGTCCGTCTCAAGTTGGTCGCTTGGAACCCCGCGCGTGAGGAGTTGTTGTTCTTCGACCGACAGGGGTGGTCCCCGGCGCGTTTTTCCGCGCGGGGTCTCGCCGAGGCGATCGCGGCCGGGCAGGTCAGGATTCTGGGCAACGGCGAGACGCCGCTGGCGGATCAGGCCTTGCGTGCGATGTTGACGAGTCTACAAAAGGCCCCCTCCGATGGCTGAATCAAACCAAGACACGAACCCCTCGCGCCCGGCGGCTCGTGCAGTGCCGCTTCCGGACCCGCGTCTCATCGAGGCCCAGGTCCGAGCCGCACTCGAGGAGGATGTGGGTGCCGGCGATCTCACCGCTGCCTTGGTGCCGCGCGATCAGCGCGCTCGGGCCGAGCTGATCACGCGCGAACCCGCGGTCATCTGCGGATGCGCCTGGTTCGAGACGGTGTTTCGGCTGCTCGATCCCGCGATTGCCGTCCGTTGGGACGTTGCCGATGGTGATCGGATCCGCCCGGGTCAGCGTCTGGCGCTGATCGAGGGTCCGTCGGCCGCTTTGCTGACCGGCGAGCGCACGGCGATGAATTACCTTCAGACCCTCTCCGGGACGGCGACCCGCGCGGCTGAATTTGCCGCCGCGGTCGCCGGCCTCCCCGTGCAGGTCTTGGATACCCGCAAGACGTTGCCCGGTCTGCGCGTCCAGCAGAAGTACGCCGTTCTCTGCGGGGGCTGCCACAACCACCGCATGGGCCTGTTCGATGCGATCCTGATCAAGGAGAACCACATCCTCGCCGCGGGCTCGATCCCGGCCGCGCTTCAAGCCGCGGCCGCGGCAGCCGGTGCCGACGTGGAGATTCAGATCGAGGTCGAGAGTCTCGACGAGCTGCAGACGGCCTTGGACGGCGGGGCGGAATCGATCCTGCTCGATAACTTCGCGCTCGGGGATTTGCGTCTGGCGGTTGCCATGAGCGCGGGACGCGCCCGACTCGAGGCATCGGGTGGCGTCACGCTCGCAACCATTCGGGCCATCGCCGAAACCGGTGTCGATCGCATCTCGGTCGGTGCGCTGACGAAGGACGTGACCGCGGTCGATCTCTCGATGCGGTTCGTGGGTTAAACCGCGTCCAGAGCGAGATGCTAACTTTCGAGTGAGCTCGACGCTTGGTGCATCCACGGCCTCTAGCGGAGACGCAGTTAAAAATTTATATTTTTTAATATCTTAAACCGCGCCCGCTCCAACGGTAGTCAAGTCTGCCGGTGCTGATCCCGGCCAAAAACATCCCATATCGCACCGGGCGCGGTTTAACCGAGCTCGCGTGTGCGTCTCGGCCCGAGCTGGTGCTCGAGTGCGCGCAGTCGCTCGCGCAGTTGTTCCAGCTCGTCGAGCAGGTCGAGCGCGAGTGCGGTGCCGGCGAGGTTGAGGTCGAGGTCGCGCTGCAGGCGCACGGCGCGACGTGCTCGACGCACCTCGAAGCCGTCGAACCGCCAATCGTCGGGGGCTTGGCCCTTGGGGCGCAGGAGCCCTTCGGTCACCATCAGCCTCACCACGCGGCCGCTGGAGCCGCACAGCTGGGTCAGCTCGGCGAGGGTGACCGTCAGCCCCTCGTCGAGCACGATCCCTTCAATGCGTGTCTCGGTCTGCGTCATGCGTCAGACTCCCATCTCGGCCCTTGGGTTGAAGTGTAGACGCTCGGCCATGTCGCGGTAGGCTGCCTTGGCAGCATCCGTGGTTGCCGGCGGGGTGACGATCTCGAGCATGACCAGCTCGTCTCCGGCCGGCTCGCCGGGCAGCCCCCGACCCTTCAAGCGCAGGCGTTGCCCGGACTGAGATCCCGGCGGCACCTTAAGGTTCACTGTCCCGCCGAGTGTCGGGACCGAGACGGATGCGCCGAGTGCGGCCTCCCAGGGCGCAATGGGCAGTCGCAGGTGGATGTCTTTGCCGTCCGTGGTGAAGAATCGGTGCGGATTGATCTCGATCTCTAGATAGAGATCGCCGGCATGACCGCCATTGATCCCCGGCCCGCCCTGGCCGGCCAAGCGGATCTGGCGCCCCTGCGTGACGCCGGGCGGGATGCGCACGTTCAGGGTGCGGGTGCGGGAGGTGACGCGTCCGTCCGGGCCGACCTCGGGGATGTCGATGCGCACCTGCCGCGTCGCGCCGCGATAGGCATCCTCCAGGTCGATGAGGATGCGCGCGGTTTGATCCTGACCTCGACGACGGCGTTGACTCTGGGCCCCCGGGTGAAACTCGCGCCCGAAGATGCTGGAAAAAAAGTCGCTGAACTCGGCTGCCTCGTCGGCGCCGAAATGGAAGTCGTGATGGACACCGCCGGGCGGCGGGCGAAAATCCTGGCCGGCGTGCCAGCTGCTGCCGAGCGCGTCGTAGGCGGCACGCTTCTCCGGGTCGTGCAGGACCTCGTTGGCCTCGTTGATCTCTTTGAATCTGGCCTCGGCGTCGGGCTCCTTGCTGACGTCCGGGTGGAACTTGCGCGCGAGCTTTCGATAGGCCCGCTTGATCTCGGGTTGGGTAGCGTCCCGCGACACGCCCAACGTCTTATAGTAGTCCTTGTATTCCATCGCAGCGCCTCGAAGGTTTGGCCGACACGGACTCGTGAACCTCGTGTTGCGAGGGAAGGTATGGGCTGGCGACGGTCATTGCACGGGTCGCGGTCAAGTGAACGGACTTAGTCGAGGCACCCGAGGGGCTGCGCGTCGACGCTCGCAGCGGCGGGGTCCATAGTGCCCGAGACCATCCCGGCGGCGGGGTTGCGTGCAATGGCTAACGAGTCGTCTTGCTCTTCGGGTGCGTGCGCCTGAACGGTTCGACCCAGTGCCCAGGCGCGCAGCGCTTGCAGCGGGCCGTGCATGACGACGTACAGGGGCTGGGTGTTCGCGATCTCGCGCAGGAGGTCGCCTGTCGTCATGCCCTCCCTGGCGGTCTCGTCGGCGTAGAGCGCGGAGACGACGGCCTGCTCGATGCCGGCACCGGTGAAATCCTCGCTTGCCTCCGCGAGGCGAGCGAGGTCGAAGCGCTCGGGATCGAGCCCCCGCCTGCTCAGCTGGATCGCAAAGATCTCGCGCCGCACGGGTGCGGCGGGTAGATCCACGAAGAAGAGCTCGTCGATCGATCTGATGAGAACGATCGGGGTGTCCGAGCGCAGCAGAATCTCCAAGTCGTGCAGGTCCGGCATCATCGCGTGCATGGCCTCCGCGTGATCCATGGGACGTCGAGTCCTCGGCTGTCGGCCGATCGGGGCTGCAATCCGCGGTCCCATCACCGCCGACGGCAGCTTATACAGGAACCGATGCGGGTCACAAGATCCCGCATCGACCGACGCGGGGCCGATCCGTCCCGCAGTTGCACCAAGCTTGATCCGGGGGCACCGCTCGCGCGCGGATCGCCTACAATAGCCTCCCGAAGACCAGGTCCCTTCCTTCACAGACGGCCGCGCGACTCAGAGACCATCCATGACCGCAAAAGACCACTTGATCATTTTCGACACGACCCTGCGCGACGGCGAGCAGAGTCCGGGCGCATCCATGACCCGCGACGAGAAGGTGCGCATCGCCAAGGCGTTGGAACGGATGCGTGTCGATGTGATCGAGGCGGGGTTCCCGATCGCCAGTCCGGGTGATTTCGAGGCGGTCAAGGCGGTGGCCGAGACCGTCAAGGAGAGCCGGGTCTGCGGCCTGGCGCGCGCGCTCGACAAGGATATCGACCGTGCCGGCGAGGCGCTGGCGGGCGCGCACGCCGGGCGGATCCATACCTTTATCGCCACCTCGCCTATCCACATGCAGCGCAAGCTGAACATGACCCCGGATCAGGTGCTCGCACAGGCGGTGCATGCCGTGCAGCGGGCGCGGCGTTACACCGACGACGTGGAGTTCTCGCCCGAGGATGCCGGACGCTCCGAGATCGACTTTCTCTGTCGGGTCCTCGAGGCGGTCATCGACGCCGGTGCCGGGACCGTCAATATCCCGGATACGGTCGGCTACAACATCCCGGATCAGTTCGGTAGCCTCATCCGAACCTTGCGCGAGCGCATCCCGAACGCCGACAAGGCGATCTTCTCGGTCCATTGTCACAACGACTTGGGACTCGCCGTCGCCAACTCGCTTGCCGCCGTGCGCAACGGCGCCCGCCAGGTGGAATGCACCATCAACGGTCTCGGCGAGCGCGCCGGCAACGCCGCACTCGAGGAGATCGTGATGACGGTGCGCACCCGTCAGGATCTATTCGATTGCCAGACCCGGCTCGATACCACCCAGATCATGAACTGCTCGCGCCTGGTCTCGGGCATCACGGGCTTTGCCGTTCAGCCGAACAAGGCGGTGGTGGGCGCCAACGCCTTCGCGCACGAGTCCGGTATCCATCAGGACGGCGTGCTCAAGCACCGCGAGACCTACGAGATCATGCGTGCCGAGGATGTCGGCTGGAACGCCAATCGGATGGTGATGGGCAAGCATTCGGGCCGCAACGCCTTTCGTACGCGGCTGCAGGAGCTCGGTATCGTCATGGGTTCGGAGGAAGAGCTCAATGCGGCCTTCTCGCGCTTCAAGGATCTGGCCGACAAGAAACACGAGATCTTCGACGAAGACCTGCAGGCGCTGGTGACGGATGCGACCCTGGACGCGGCCAACGAACGGGTGAAGCTGGTCTCGCTGCGGGTCTGCTCCGAGACCGGCGAGACGCCCTGCGCCAACCTGGTGCTGATGTTTGACGGCGAGGAGCTGGCCGGAACCGCCAGCGGCGGCGGACCCGTAGATGCGACCTTCAAGGCGATCGAGACGATCGTCGACAGCGGAACCGTTCTGAAGCTCTACTCGGTCAACGCCATCACCAGCGGCACGGACGCACAGGGCGAGGTGACGGTCCGACTCGAGCGCGGCGGGCGCATCGTCAACGGCCAGGGTGCGGATACCGATATCGTGATCGCCTCCGCCAAGGCCTACATCAACGCCTGCAACAAGATCCTCCAGCCGGCCCATCGCGCCCATCCACAGACCGGCGACGTCTGAGTCCTATGGCGATGGACGAGCGCCGCCGCCTGGACTACCTGGGCGCGATGGGTGTCGATGTCTGGGTGCCGCGTCATGTCGCTGCGGGTACAGTCGATAGCGCCGAAGAGACGGTCCTCGTCGAACCCGCGTCGCCCGTGCCGGGGCAAGCCGCTCCGAACTCGGTTCCGCCGTCCCCGCAGCCCGCGCACCCGGCCCCGCCGGTGCGTGCCATGGCTCCCGAGGTCGTGCCGAATCCGGTCGCGCCCGAACCCGTCGCGTCCGGACCGGTCGAGCCCGATCCGTCCGATGGTCCGTTGTCGCCCGATCCGGCAAAGATGGATTGGGATGCGCTCGAGACGGCGGTGTCCGGCTGCCGCGCCTGCGGACTCTGCGAGACCCGCACCAACACCGTCTTCGGCGTCGGCAGTCGCACTGCGGAACTCCTGATCGTCGGCGAGGCACCGGGCGCGGATGAGGATCGTGCCGGCGAGCCCTTCGTCGGGCGTGCCGGCCAGCTGCTCAACCGCATGCTCGCCGCGATCGGCCTGGCGCGCGATCAGGTCTACATCGCCAACGTGCTCAAGTGCCGTCCGCCCGGGAATCGCGATCCACGTCCCGAGGAGGCCAAGCAGTGCGAGGCCTACCTCATGCGGCAGATCGCGCTGCTCGGCCCGCGCGCGATCCTCTGCGTCGGGCGCGTCGCGGCTCAGCAGGTTCTGCAGACGGATGCGCCGCTGGGGAGTTTGAGGGGGCGTTGGCTTGAGTTTCGGGCGGGGTCGATCCCGCTGCGCGTGACCTATCATCCGGCCTATCTGTTGCGCTCGCCGGATCAGAAGGTGAAAGTCTGGGATGATTTGGTCGAGGTTGCGCGGCGCTTGCGCGAGGGGCAAGGCGCGGTAATCGGCCAAGGCAATGATAAAGATCAATCCAATTGATATAACTTATTTCATATTTAATCAATTGCTAATATAATGCATTCCGTGGATGTCGATGAGGCATCCACGCTTGCTGCCAACAACTTAGATCGATTCGGAGAATAGAATGAACAAGCTTGCTACTGCTGCTGCCGTCGCTGCCCTCCTCGGTGCCTCCGCTTCCGCCTCCGCTTGGTGGGGTCCGGGTTACGGCGGCTACGGCCCCGGTTACGGTTCCGGTCTCGGCGATGCCTTCAGCGACATGTTCGGCGACGGCTACGGCGACTTCAACTTCGGCATGAGCGGCGGCGGCAGTGGTCGCGGCTACGGTCGCGGTCTGGGTCGCGGCTACGGCTACGGCTACAACAACCCCTACTACTACGGTGCCCCTTACGGCTACGGCGCTCCGTACTACGGCGGCGGTTACCCCTACGCCTACCCCTACGCAGCACCGGTTGCCCCGGTGGCGCCTGTTGCTCCGGCTCAGCCAGAAGCCAAGTAATAAGGTCTCCGATCGGGCGGTGCACCTCATGTGCGCCGCGGCAAAAAAGGCCGGGCAATCGCCCGGTCTTTTTTGTTTTCCGCGGGCTCGCGCATGAGCCTGTTGACGTCGCTGATCGGGCGTGCGTCGGGTTCGGTGGACTTCGCTTTGGCTCGTCCGCCCTACCCGCCGGGGTCGAGCTTCACGCAACCATCAGGATGCCTGCAAAGGCCAGTGCGAGTCCGATCAAGGTCGCGACCAGCACGTCGCTGGGATAGTGCAGGCCGAGAATGATCCGCGAGCTGGCGACCAGCATGGTGAAGGGCACGAGGATCCAGGCGAGCTCGGGAACATAGTAGATGGCGACGCTCGAGAAGCTCACGGCATGAAGCGTATGGCCGGAGGGAAAGCTGTAGCGGTCGAGCGGCGGGACCAGGGCGATGATCTCGGCGGCATAGTGACAGGGTCGTTCGCGCCGCGTATAGACCTTCAGCGACTTGTAGAGCGCGAGCGCGACGCCCCCGGTGACGAGCATGTGCACACTGGCCTTGAGGCCGAGGAGTCCGTGGGTCAGCGGCAGGATGGCGATCAAGCTGTACCAAAAGACCCCGTCGCCGAGCCGACTGACGACGGCGAAAGGGCGTTGAATCCACCGGCGCCGACCGCCGCGGCTCCAGGCGCGGCAGAGCGATACCTCGATCTCATTCAGATGTTGTAGCCACAGTCGCACGGCAAGCCTCCGTTCCACGTTGTCGGTGGATGACCTGAAAGAGACGGTCCTCGACGCTCCGGATGACGCGGTCCCAACTGATCTCCTCGGCCGCGCGGCGGGCCTGTTCTCCGAGCTTTCGGACGCGTGGCAGGTCGCGAGCCAGCTCGCATCCCGCAGCGATGAACGCTTCACGATCTCCTGACGGTAATGTAACCCCGTTCCGCCCGGGATCAATCAGAGATCGAGCCGCGGCATAATCGAAAGCGACGACCGGTAGACCGCTGGCCATCGCCTCGAGCACCACGTTTCCGAATGTCTCGGTCAGGCTCGGAAAGAGGAAGAGATCGCCCGAGGCGTAATATTTCGAGAGCTCGACACCGATTTTGGACCCTGGACAGATGAAACCGGGGTTTTCGCGTTGGATCTGCTCCCGTGCAGGCCCCTCCCCGACCAGGATGAAACGCGCCTTCGGTCGAGCCGATTGAATCGCCTGAAAGGCGTCCCGCGCGAGATCGAGATTCTTCTCCGGTGCAATCCGCCCGACATAGAGTACGGCCAAGGTCTCCTCGTCGCAGCCCCAG
>NZ_DATITZ010000248.1:0-5988 GCF_035467215.1 Thiocapsa sp.
TCGGTGGCTGCTCACCTGCTGGCCGCCGGTTACGGAAATGTCCCGACTCGACCTGAGCCTGATGGGACGATAATCGACTCGCCGGCGAACTCCCTGCTGCCCCGTGTCGGCGTCTGGCTCATGCCGGACAACAAACTGCCAGGCATCCTCGAGGACTTTCTCACCTTCCTGATTCCGGATGGAGATGACTTGCTCACTCATGCAGATCAGGCGATCGCCAGCATTCCAGAAGGGCAACGTCGGTTTTCAGACACGAAAGTGGCAAAGGCACGTATTCACACCTGGCTCGCCTGGCAAGACGAGCCGGGCAAGCCCTTTGGACAGGCCATTTCAGCACGGTATCTCGACCCTCACATGCCCGCAGCGAATGTCTTCGCGAGTTGGTTGGAAAGGACATTTTTTTCGTGACGCTTCCCAAGAAAAAACTCATCGAAGTTGCCCTGCCACTTGAGGCGATCAACAAGGCCAGTGCGCGGGAGAAGTCGATCCGGCACGGGCATCCATCGACGCTGCATCTGTGGTGGGCGCGACGGCCCTTGGCGGCGGCGCGGGCGGTGATCTTTGCGCAGATGGTCGATGACCCCTCGGCGCATCCGGATCTGTTCCCGACCGAGAAGGCGCAGGAGAAGGAGCGGCAGCGGCTGTTTCGGATCATCGAGGATCTGGTGTTGTGGGAGAACACGACCAACGAGACGGTGCTGCAGCGGGCGCGCGACGAGATCTGGCAGAGCTGGCGCTATACCTGTGCGGAGAATGCCGACCATCCGCGGGCGAAGGAGTTGTTCGATCGGTACAAACTGCCGGCTTTCCATGACCCGTTCGCGGGTGGTGGGTCGCTGCCGTTGGAGGCGCAGCGGTTGGGGCTCGAAGCCTATGCCTCGGACCTCAACCCGGTGGCGGTGTTGATCAACAAGGCGATGATCGAGATCCCGCCCCGATTTGCAGGGCGGCCGCCGGTGCATCCGGAAGCGAGAAGTGAGGAGAGAGGAGTGAGAAAAGAGGGGAACAGGCTCGTTTCTCACTCCTCTTTTCTCTTTCCTCGTTCTTGGAAGGGGGCGGAGGGGCTCGCCGAGGATGTCCGCTATTACGGGAAGTGGATGCGGGACGAGGCGGAGCGGCGGATCGGGCATCTCTATCCCAAGATCGAGGTCACGGCCGACATGGTCGAGGATCCGGAGAATCCGCGGCCCGACCTTGCGAAGTATGTCGGCGGAAAGCCGCTCACCGTCATTGCCTGGTTGTGGGCGCGCACGGTGAAGAGTCCCAACCCAGCTTTTGCGGATGTCGATGTGCCGTTGGTGTCCACTTTCATGCTCTCGACGAAAGCGGGCAAAGAGGCTTACGTGGAGCCGTTGATCGAGGGCAGTGGATATCGGTTTCGGGTGAAGGTCGGAAAGCCGGAGAATGCTGAGGCCGCGAAGAACGGCACCAAGTTGGCGCGGGCGAACTTTGCGTGCCTGATGTCGGGGGCTCCGATTTCCGGCGACTACACTAAGGCAGAAGGCAAAGCTGGTCGCATGGGCTCCCGGCTGATGGCCATCGTCGCCGAGGGTGATAGAGGGCGGGTGTATCTCGCTCCGACTGCGGAGATGGAAGCCGTTGCCCTAACCGCAGAGCCGACGTGGCAACCTGAGGGCGATATACCCACGCGAATGACCGGCGGAAATTGCACACCCTACGGGCTGACGACTTGGGGCGACCTCTTTACCCCCCGCCAACTCGTGGCGCTGACGACTTTCTCCGATCTTGTGCAGGAAACACGGGAGCGGGTAAAGCTCGATGCCATTTGCGCTGGCCTACCCGAAGACAAGGCCCTCGCTCATGGCGGTGTCGGAGCTATGGCCTATGCGGATGCAGTTGGGGTGTACTTGGCTTTTGCCATTTCAAAACTCTCCGATCGAGGCTCTACGATCTGCACATGGTTCACCGAACGCGACTCCACTCGCAATACGTTCGCGCGCCAAAGCATACCGATGACCTGGGACTATGCTGAACTAAACACCTTGCTTGATGGGACGGGTAGCTTTCTTGGTGCAGTCGAATGGACGGCTGAGAGTATTCAGGGTGTCGCAGCCGGGTTCGGATCATCTTTTGGCTCAAGTGATCAGTTTGACGCCACGAGTCAGCCGGTCAGCCTCAACAAGCTGGTGTCGACCGATCCACCCTATTACGACAACATCGGCTACGCTGACCTGTCGGATTTTTTCTACGTTTGGCTTCGTCGCTCGCTTAAACCCGTCTTCCCCGACCTCTTCGCCACCCTAGCCGTCCCGAAGGCCGAGGAGCTTGTCGCGACACCCTACCGTCACGGCAGCAAGGAGAAGGCCGGCACCTTCTTTCTCAACGGTATGACCCAGGCCATGCGCCGACTCGCCGAGCAGGCGCATCCGGCCTTCCCGGTGACCATCTACTACGCATTCAAGCAGGCTGAGACCAAAGGGGACGCCGGAACGACCAATACAGGCTGGGATACCTTCCTGGCTGCTGTGATCGAGGCGGGATTCGCCATCACGGGCACCTGGCCGATGCGCACCGAGCTAGGCAACCGGATGATCGGCTCGGGTGCAAACGCCCTTGCCTCCAGCATCGTCCTCGTCTGCCGCAAGCGCCCCGCCGACGCTCCGACCGCCACCCGCCGCGACTTCATCACCGCACTCAAGAACGAGCTGCCGCGGGCATTACGTCTGCTGCAGGGCCTGCCCAGCAGGGATCTCACTCCTCACTCCTCTCTACTCTTTTCTCGCACCGGCATCGCCCCGGTGGACCTTGCCCAAGCGGCCATCGGCCCCGGCATGGCGGTCTACACTCGCTATTCCCAGGTGCTGGATGCCGAGGGCATGCCGCTGCCGGTGCGCGCCGCGCTGGCCCTGATCAATCAGACTCTCGACGAGGCGCTGGCCGAGCAGGAGGGCGACTTCGACTCGGACACCCGGTGGGCCCTGACCTGGTTCGAGCAGATGGCGTTCAACGAGGGCGAGTACGGCGTCGCCGAGCAGCTCGCCACGTCCAAGAACACCAGTGTCTCGGGCTTGGCGGATGCCGGCATTCTGCGGTCCAAAGCCGGTAAGGTTTGCCTGCTGAAGCCCGCCGAGTTCCCCGTCGACTGGGATCCGACGACCGACAAGCGTCTCACCGTCTGGGAGATGGTTCACCAACTCATCCGCGCGCTCGAATCCGGGGGCGAGACTGCGGCGGCGGCCCTGCTCGCCAAGCTCGGCAGTGAATCGGAGACGGCGCGCGAGCTGTGCTATCGCCTCTACACCCTCTGCGAGCGCAAGAAACGCGCGAACGAGGCGATGGCCTACAACGGCCTGGTGCAGAGCTGGCCGGAGATCGCCAGACTGGCGCGGGAGACCGGCAGCACAGCAGCGCCCCCGGGTACCGGGGATCTGTTTGCACAACCTTAAGCGGAGCGAATCATGCGAGTCGCCGTTGATCTTCCGAATGATTTTGTCGAGATGCTGACTGAGCAGGAGTTGCAGTCCATTGGGCGCCACCCATGATTCTGGTCGCGGACTGCTCCGCCTTGATCGCCCTGGCGACCAAGGCGCAGGAACTCGCGGGTAGCCATTTGCGGTCGCTACAGGAGGGCCCCTCATGCATCACATCTTGACTCTCGATGAGCCGGTCCTCGCCCGGTTTTGCGAGAAACACCGGATCCGCCGTCTGTCTTTGTTCGGCTCGCAACTGAAGGGAACGGCGGGGCCAGACAGCGATATCGATCTGTTGGTGGAGTTCGATCCCGATCACACACCGACGCTGTTCGGGATTGCCGGCATGGAGATCGAGCTGACGGACATGCTGGGCCGCAAGGTGGATCTGCGAACCGCCGGCGATCTGTCGCGCTATTTCCGCGACGAGGTGGTGCGCACGGCCGAGGTGCAGTATGCGGCCTGAAGATCGGATACGGATCGAGCACATGCTGGATGCGAGCCAATCCGTGGCGCGGTTCATCGCGGGTCGCACGCGCGAGGATCTGGATTCGGACGAGATGTTGCGCTTCGCCTTGGTGCGCGCCATCGAGATCATCGGAGAGGCTGCCGGCAAGGTATCGCAGGAAGGGCGGCAGGGCCTGCCGGAGATTCCCTGGCGGGAGGCTGTCGGGATTCGCAATCGCTTGGTCCACGCGTATTTCGATATCGACCTGGATGTGCTCTGGAAAACGGCTTCGACGGCCATCCCGTCCCTGATGAGACAACTGGAAGCGATCCTTTCGCACGGAGGCTGAGTAGTGGCCATCACCAATTACGAACGCGTCGGCAAATCACTCACCCTGCTCAAGGCCGGCCTCGGGCCGTTTGTCGAGCGTGAGCTGAAGGCCAAATACGGCGAGGGCTGGGCCTTCGAGGCCAAGGATATTCTGGCCGACACCCGTCTGAGCGACGGCAAGAGCGATCCCACCGGAGACGTCGCCGCCATGCTGGTGATCATGGATCGCAAATGGGGCGAGGTCTTTCGCCATATCCTCGGCAAGGCCGAGCGCAGTCTGGTCAACGAGATCATCAGCGTGCGCAACCGTTGGGCGCACCAAGAACTCTTCTCCGGCGACGACGCCTACCGTGCGCTGGACTCCGTCGAACGTCTCTTGTCCGCCGTCTCCGCCTCCGAGGCCGAGGACGTCGACAAGATGAAGATGGAGCTGCTGCGGGTGCGCTTCGACGAGCAGGCGCGCGGGGAGAAACGCAAGTCGGCCGGGATCGCCATCGAGAGCGGCGCGAGCGGCAACCTCAAGCCCTGGCGCGAGGTGGTGATGCCGCACGAGGACGTTGCGAGCGGGCGCTATCAGCAGGCCGAGTTCGCTGCCGACCTCTGGCAGGTGCATCTCGGCGAAGGCACGCCCGAGTACCGCGATCCGGAGGAGTTCTTCCGTCGGACCTACCTCACCGAGAGCCTGCGCGCGATGCTGATCGGCGCGCTGCGTCGGTTGATCGTCGGCGACGGCGACCCGGTGATTCAGTTGCAGACCAACTTCGGCGGCGGCAAGACCCACGCGATGCTGGCGCTCTATCACCTGGTGTCGGGCATCCTCGGGGCCGGTCTCGCCGGAGTCGACGCCCTCATGGCCGCCGCCGGGATCGACCGTCTGCCGACGGCGCGACGCGTCGTGCTGGTCGGCAACAAGATCTCGCCCGGCAACCCGTCGGTGAAACCCGACGGCACGGTGGTGCGCACCCTCTGGGGCGAGCTGGCCTGGCAACTCGGCGGCCCCGAAGCCTATGCCCGCGTCGCGGCCGACGACGCGAACGCGACCAGCCCCGGCGACGTGCTGCGCGAGCTGTTCAACGACTACGGCCCCTGTCTCATCCTGATCGACGAGTGGGTCGCCTACGCCCGCCAGCTCCATGATCAGAGCGATCTGCCGGCCGGCGGCTTCGAGACCCAGTTCAGTTTCGCCCAAGTGCTGACCGAATCGGCCAAGTTGGCACGCAACTGTCTGCTGGTCATCAGCCTGCCCGCGTCCGATACCTCGGGCACGGCCCATTCGCACTCGGACGATGTGGAGGTCGGCGGCACCCGCGGGCGCGAGGCACTCGACCGGCTGCGCAATGTCGTGGGACGGCTCGAATCCTCCTGGCGCCCGGCCACGGCGGAGGAGGGTTTCGAGATCGTGCGGCGGCGCCTGTTCCAGCCGATCTCGGACCCCGCGCATTTCAAAGACCGCGACGTGACCGCGCGCGCCTTCGCCGAGCTTTACCGCACTCAGCAGGCCGAGTTTCCGCCGGAGTGTCGAGAGACCGGCTACGAGCAGCGGCTCAAGGCCGCCTATCCGATCCATCCCGAGGTCTTCGATCGGCTCTATACCGACTGGTCGACCCTGGTGAAATTCCAGCGCACCCGCGGCGTGCTGCGCCTGATGGCCGCCGTGATCCACTGCCTGTGGCAGAAGGAAGACCGTACACCGCTGATTCTGCCAGCCAGCATCCCCATCGACGATGCCCGGGTCCAGTTTGAATTGACCCGTTATCTCTCTGACAACTGGGTGCCGAT
>NZ_DATITZ010000249.1:0-11076 GCF_035467215.1 Thiocapsa sp.
GGCCCGATGGAAAGACTGCTTGAATGGATCAGCGCGCGTCGGCCCTGTCGGCTGATCGAAGGCGACCAAGGCGAGCCCTATCTCGAACGCTACTACCTCTTCGGCGTCTTCGGCTGGCATCTCTACCTGCACCGCTTCGTCGATTCGGATCCGGATCGCGGCCTTCACGACCATCCCTGGGCACACGCCGTCAGCTTGGTGCTCTCGGGCGGCTATGACGAGATCCGCGGCCTCGACGGGGACTCCGAGCAAACCAGCTTGCGCTTTCGTGCTCCGGGGCGGTTCAACAGGCTGCGCGGCTCGGACTATCACCGCGTGGTCCTGCGTGCAGGCGTACCGGCGTGGACGCTCTTCCTGCATGGCCCGAGGGTCAAGGGTTGGGGATTCCGTCGAGGCGGGTCCGTCCAGATGATGGCGAAGGACGGCAGCGAGTTTCGACATCGCGATTGGTGGAAGCATGCACCGACGGGTGCACAGGTTCGCGCGACGGCGCGCAGCGGGTCTCGATGAGGGCTGTGTGGCTAGGCCGGTGTCGGGTTCCGGTGCTCGTGATCCTCATGGCGGGCCTCACGGGATGTGGCGGCGCGCCTACCGGAGGCGGCAGCGATGAGCTGCCCGTCGCCTGCCTCGTCAAACCTGACCCCGGCCCCTGCCGTTCCAATCAGCTCGGATTCTATTACGAGTACCGAGACGATCGCTGCAAGGCATTCACCTACGGCGGCTGCGCGGGTCGGGTGCCGTTCCCGACCCTGCAGCAGTGTTTGGATTTCTGCGGGGCGAAGCGGTGAGGCCTTAAGCTGCCCTGATCACAAAACCGTCCGCAGGATGGACGAGCGAGAGCGAAGTCCACCGAGCCCAGCACCGGCGTCGGTCTACCGGCGTGTAGGGGCGAATAAATTCACCCCTACAGTCTGTCCCGCGTCAGCGCTTCTTTGGCGGCAGCAGATCCGTAATCGAGCCTTGCGCCATCTCGGCCGCAAGACCAACGGTCTCGTTCAGGGTCGGGTGCGGATGGATGGTCAGCCCGATGTCTTCCATGTCGGCACCCATCTCGAGCGCCAGCACGGTCTCGCCGATCAGCTCGCCGGCGTTCGGGCCGACGATGCCTGCGCCCAGGATGCGTTTGGTCTCGGGATCGAACAGGAGCTTGGTCAGACCCTCGTCGCGATGGATGCCGAGCGCGCGCCCGCTCGCGGCCCAGGGGAAGACGCCCTTCTCGTAGGCGATACCCTTGGCCTTGGCGTCGGTCTCCGTGAGACCCATCCAGGCGACCTCGGGGTCGGTGTAGGCGACCGAGGGAATGGTCATAGGGTCGAAGAGGGCGGGCATCCCGGCGATGACCTCGGCGGCGACCTTCGCCTCATGCGTGGCCTTGTGGGCGAGCATCGGTCCGCCGACCACGTCGCCGATCGCGAAGATGTTCGGCACGTTGGTGCGCATGTGGGCATCGACCTTGATGAACCCGTGCTGATCGACCTTGACCCCGGCGGCCTCGGCGTTGACGAGCTTGCCGTTCGGGCGCCGGCCGATGGCGACCAGGACCTTGTCGTAGATCTCCTCACCCGGTTTTTTGCCCTCGAAGACGACCTTGATGCCTTCGGCCGTGGCGCTCATCTGCGCGACCTTGGTCTCGAGTCTGATGGTGCTGTAGCGTTTCTTGATGACCTTTTCGAGCGCGCGCACTAGGTCGATGTCCGCACCCGGCATCAACTGATCCTTCATCTCGACGACCTCGACGGTCGAGCCGAGCGCACTGTAGACGCTCGCCATCTCGAGCCCGATGATACCGCCGCCGACGATCAAGAGACGCGCGGGGATGTCCGCGATCTGGAGCGCGTCGGTGGAGTCCATGACCCGCGGGTCGTCGTGCGGAAAGCCCGGGATCTTCATGGGTGCGGAGCCGCAGGCGATGACGCAGTGGTCGAACAGGATCCGCACCGGACCACCGGGTTGTGCCACGGTGATCCGATTGGGTGCCTCGAAGCGACCGGTACCCTGGATTACCTCGACCCGACGTTGCTTCGCCATGGCCGCGAGACCGCCGGTGAGCTTGGCGACCACCTGCTCCTTGCCGGCGCGCATCTTGTCCAGATCGATCTGCGGCTCGCCGAAGGTGACCCCCATGCTGCCCAGGGTCTTGACCTCTTCGAGAATGGCTGCGGTGTGCAACAGGGCTTTGGAGGGGATACAGCCGACGTTCAGACAGACGCCGCCGAGGGTGTCGTAACGCTCGATCAGGACGACCTTCTTGCCGAGGTCGGCGGCGCGGAAGGCGGCGGTGTAACCGCCGGGTCCGGCACCGAGCACCACGACCTCGGTGACGATCTCCTGAGACGCGGCGGCTGGCGCAGCACTCGTGGATTCTTTCCCCGCTTCGGCGCCGCCCGCAGACTGCGGCGCCTTGACCTCCAGCGTCATGATCAGTGTGCCTTCCGAGATCCGATCGCCGACCGCGACCTCGACCGTGCGCACGATCCCGGCACGCGGCGCCGGGATTTCCATGCTCGCCTTGTCGCTTTCGAGCGTGATCAGCGACGCCTCTTCGATCACCGAATCGCCCGGTGAGACCAAGACCTCGATGACCTCCACGTCTTTGAAGTCACCGATGTCCGGTACCTTGACCTCGATGATGTCGCCGCTCTTGTCGTTCATGGTGTGATTCTTCTCTTGGGGCCGCAACGGCCGCACGATGATGATGGCTCGATAGCGTCCAATGCTAGACGAAAGCGTGCTGCGAGGCGAAACCCTCAACCCTATTCACTGCATTGGGTTCGGACGTTGCGTCCTCGCATGGGGTGTGGGCATCGGACTCCGGGGCCCCAAAGACCTGTCGGAAGTAAATCGAGCACCGAATCCAATCGTTGTCGTTGTCGTTGTCGCAATCGTAATCGACCACGAGAACGACAACGACAACGACACCCGTGGCAAGGGATTTCTCTCGTCGAGTTGTTTCTACGTGTTTTGAACCGTTCTCCAGCGAGGCGTCGGCACGCCAGCCCGCCCCGCCGCCGAGCGCGCCTCACAGCAGAAGCTGACGAAGATCCCCGAGCAGCTCCCCGAGCAGGCTGGTGAAGCGCGCCCCGTCCGCGCCATCGACGACACGGTGATCGTACGACAGGGACAGCGGCAGCATGAGGCGTGGCTCGAAGCTCTGGCCGTTCCAGACCGGTTTGGTCGTCGCGCGCGAGACGCCGAGGATGGCGACCTCGGGCGCATTCACGATCGGCGTAAAGGCGGTCCCGCCGATGCCGCCGAGGCTTGAGATGGAGAAGCAGCCACCCTGCATGTCGCCCGGCAGCAGCTTGCCGGCGCGCGCCTTCTCGCCGAGCTCGGACAGCTCGGCGGCCAGGGCGAAGATGCCCTTCTTGTCGACGTCGCGCACGACCGGGACAACCAGACCCTGCGGCGTATCGACCGCCACCCCGATGTGAGTGAAGTGCTTGAGCACCAGACCCTCGCCGTCCGCCGTCAGCGACGCCTTGAGAACCGGCATTCGATTCAGGGCGGTGGCGACCGCCTTGAGCAGGAAGGGGACGAAGGTCAGCTTGATGCCCTTCTCGGCGGCCTGCGCCTTTTGCCCCTTACGGAAGTCTTCCAGCGAGGTGATATCGGCCTCGTCGAACTGGGTGACATGCGGTACCGAGAGCCAGCAGCGGTGCAGATGCCGACCGCTGAGCTTCTTGATGCGGGAGAGCTCGGTGATCTCGATCGGGCCGAACTTGGAGAAATCGATCTCGGGCGCGGCGGGCAAGGCGAAGGGCAGGGCGCTGCCGGCCCCGGTCGGGGTAACTTGCGCGAGTGCTTGCTTAACGAAGCCCTGGACGTCGTCCTTGAGCACGCGACCTTTCGGCCCCGACCCTTTGACGAATTTCAGGTCGACGCCGAGCTCGCGCGCGAACCGTCTCACGGCGGGACTCGCATGCGCCTTGCGGCCCTTGGCGATCGCGGCCATGTCCTCCGGGCGCGGCAGCACCGGAGCGGGACGGCGCTCGGATTCACCCGGCGCGCGTTTGACGCTCGATGCCGGGCCCGGCGGCGCCTCGAGCTCTTCGGCGGTGTTCGCAGCCATCGGCGAGGCCGATGCGATCGGCTCGCCGCGGGGGACCTCGCCGTCGATGCGAAGTGTCAGGATGAGATCCCCCTGATTCAGGGTCTCCCCGACCTTGACGGCCAGCTCCTCGACGACACCCGCGTTGGGCGAGGGGATCTCCATGGTCGCCTTGTCGCTTTCGAGCGTGAGGAGCGACTGGTCGACCTCGATGCGATCTCCCGGTGCGATGAGGACCTCGACCACCGGGATGTCCGTAAAATCGCCGATGTCGGGCAGGACCACGGAGATGGTCTCGCCGCTGTTCGGCGCACGCGTCGGGTTCGACTTCGGCGCCTGCGACGATGCCGGAGCAGGGGAAGCCGGGTGTGCTGTCGCTGGAACAGCGTCCGGCTCGCTCGCTTCGGCTTGCGCAGATCGCGCTTCGCCGGTCGAAGTCGTCTTGGGCGGAGTCTCCTCGGAGCCGGACCCATCGGTCTCCAGCGTCATCAGGAGATCCCCCTGGCTGACCCGATCGCCGACCTTGACAGTCAACTCTCGGATCACCCCTGCCAACGGCGCAGGGATCTCGATGGTCGCCTTGTCGCTCTCCAGGCTGAGGATCGATTGCTCGGCTTCGATCCGGTCACCCGGAGCGACGAGGATCTCGATCACCTCGACGTCCGAGAAGTCCCCGATGTCCGGCAGCAGAATGTCTTCGACGGTTGCCACGCTCTGTCCTCCCTAAACCGCATCCGGGGCGATCACACCAGATCCCTGTGTTGCGCCGCTCGGTTCGACCCGAGCCTCGTCCCGGACGCGGTCCAGTCATCGATAGATAAATATCCTAAACCGTGTCGACCGAGTCTTTCTTGGTTCTTCGTCGTCGGTCGACTCGCCGCATCGCCGCATGGGATGACGAGCGCGGTTCAGCGCGGTTTAGCGCGGTTCAGATCGTCACCGGGTTGGGTTTTTCCGGGTCGATGCGGTATTTCCGTATCGCCTCGGAGACCGTCGCGGTCGGGATCTCGCCTTCGTCCGCCAATGCCTTCAGGGCGGCGACGACGATGTAGTAACGATTGACCTCGAAGAATTTCCGCAGCTGGCTGCGCATATCGCTCCGCCCGAAGCCGTCGGTCCCGAGCACCAGGTAGTGTCGCGGGATGTAGGGGCGGATCTGGTCGGCGTAGGTCCGGACATAGTCGGTCGCGGCGATGATCGGGCCTTGGGTCCCGGCCAGCTGCTCCTCGACATAGGTGGTGCGCTGGGGCTGGTCGGGGTGGAGCATGTTCCAACGCTCCACGTCGATGCCTTCGCGCCGCAGCTCGTTGAAGCTGGTGACGCTCCAGACATCCGCGCCGACGCCGAAGTCCTTGGCGAGCAGCTCGGCCGCGGCCAAGACCTCGCGCAGGATGGTCCCGGCGCCGAGCAGCTGGACGCGGTGGGTGTGCTCCTCGCCCTGATGGACCGGATACATGCCCTTGAGGATCCCGGCCTCGGCGCCCTCGGGCAGCGACGGCTGAACGTAGTTCTCGTTCATCGCCGTGACGTAGTAGAAGACGTTCTCCTTCTCCCGATACATCCGGCGCAGGCCGTCTTGGACGATGACGGCGAGCTCGTAGGCATAGGCCGGGTCGTAGGCGACACAGTTCGGGATGGTCGCGGCGACCACCATGCTGTGGCCGTCCTGATGCTGAAGTCCCTCGCCGGCGAGTGTCGTGCGTCCGGCGGTGCCGCCGATCAGGAAGCCGCGGGCCTGCATATCGCCCGCGGCCCAGGCCAGATCGCCGATGCGCTGAAACCCGAACATCGAGTAGTAGATATAAAAAGGGATCATGCTCTGGCCGTGATTCGCGTAGGCGGTGGCCGCCGCGATCCAGGACGACATGGCGCCCGCCTCGTTGATGCCTTCCTGCAGGATCTGACCCTTCTTGTCCTCGCGGTAGTACATCACCTGATCGGCATCGACCGGCTCGTAGAGCTGGCCGATGGAGGAGTAGATGCCGAGCTGGCGGAACATGCCCTCCATACCGAATGTGCGAGCCTCGTCCGGAACGATAGGGACCAAGTACTTGCCGATCGCCTTGTCGCGCACCAGGATGGTGAGGATGCGCACCATCGCCATGGTGGTCGACATCTCCTTATCGCCGCTGCCTTCCAGGAGCGGCTTGAAGGCATCCAGCTCGGGGATCGGAAGCACTTCGGCCTCGTCGCGACGCGCCGGCAGGAAGCCGCCGAGCCGCTCGCGCGCCTCGTGCATGTATTGCATCTCGGGGCTGTCCTGCGGTGGCTTGTAGAAGGGCGCGGCGCCGATCTGGTCGTCCGAGATCGGAATATTAAAGCGGTCGCGGAAGGCCTTGAGATGCGTCTCGCCCATCTTCTTCTGAGAGTGGGTGATGTTCATGCCCTCGCCGGCGACACCCATGCCGTAACCCTTCACGGTCTTGGCCAGGATCACCGTCGGTTTGCCGTTCATGCGCATGGCCGCATCGTAGGCGGCATAGACCTTGGCCGGATCATGGCCGCCGCGGTTCAGGCGCCAGATGTCCTCGTCCGTCATGTTGGCGACCATCTCCTTGAGCTCCGGATATTTGCCGAAGAAATGCTCGCGGGTGTAGGCGCCGCCCTTGGCCTTGTAAGCCTGGTAGTCGCCGTCGACACATTCTTCCATGCGCTTGACCAGCAGACCCTGCTTGTCGCGCGCGAACAAGGGGTCCCAGTAGCTGCCCCAGACGACCTTGACGACGTTCCAGCCGGCGCCGCGGAAGACCGCTTCGAGCTCCTGGATGATCTTGCCGTTGCCGCGCACCGGGCCGTCGAGCCGCTGAAGGTTGCAGTTGACCACGAAGACCAGGTTGTCGAGACGCTCGCGTGCCGCCAAGGAGATGGCACCCAGCGATTCGGGCTCGTCCATCTCGCCGTCGCCCAGGAATGCCCAGACCTTACGCTCGCTCGTGTCGACCAGCCCGCGGTCGTTCAGATAGCGCATGAAGCGAGCCTGATAGATGGCCATCAGCGGCCCGAGCCCCATCGAGACGGTCGGGAACTGCCAGAAGTTGGGCATCAACCAAGGGTGCGGGTAGGAGGACAGGCCGTTGCCGTCGACCTCTTGGCGGAAGTTGTAGAGCTGCTCCTCGCTGATGCGTCCTTCCAGAAACGCGCGGGCATAGATGCCGGGTGCTGCGTGGCCCTGGAAGAAGATGAGATCACCGCCGTGATCCTTGTCGCGCGCACGGAAGAAGTGGTTGTAGCCCACGTCGACGAGGGTGGCGGAGGAGGCGAAGCTCGAGATGTGACCCCCAAGCTCGGTGGAGAGCCGGTTCGCCTGCACGACCATTGCCATGGCGTTCCAGCGCACGAAGGAGCGAATGCGTCGCTCCATGGCGCGATCGCCGGGGAAGCGCTCCTGCTGCTGCACCGGAATGGTGTTGACGTAGGCTGTGTTGGCGGTGAACGGGAGATAAGCCCCCGAGCGGCGCGCCTTGTCGATCAGTCGCTCGAGCAAAAAGTGGGCGCGCTCGACGCCTTCGTTCTCGAGCACGGCATCGAGCGAATCGAGCCATTCCTGTGTCTCTTGGGGATCGATATCGGGCTTGTTGGTCATGATGTTTCCCGGAAGCGGTCGAAGCGGTCGGCACGGGCAAAGCGCGGATTATATCAGCGCTCCAGGTTTGCAATGGTAAGAATTTAGGGGGTCAATGTATGGCTGGGCCTGGGGTAGCCGCCAACCTCCGGCCTTCTCCCTCCAGCTCTTAGCCTTTAACCTTTACCCTTTAACCTTTGGGGTCAGGGTTCATTCGGGTAGAAATCGAAATCAAGGATCCGATCGATCGCGTAGGGGCACGTTTGGGGGAAGCGCTCTGGGCTCAACAGGGTCTCGCGCGCGGCGATGTCCACGGCGTCGGGGTAGGCATCCTCGACGGCCTCCGGCACGTAAGGCTTTACGCTGGGGCTTGACTGGATCTGACGCTGAATCTGTTTGCGCTGCTCGATGATGCTGCAACAGTGTTCTCGCAGCCGAAGCGCGGTGAGTTGCATCGGCGAAGAGGCGTCCAACATGGTGGCTCGGAGCTACAGGATAGATGGCCGCTCGATCGGGGCGCAATGCGTCCGGCCGCGCCCGGTCCTCGTCTCCGACACGCCCGCATCGACGCTCGAGCCATGACCCTTGCCCGAACCTGTCCCGCGCTTTTTCTCGCCGCTCCCGCATCCGGTCAGGGCAAGAGGACCTTGGTCGCCGCACTGGCGCGCCATCATCGCAACCAAGGGCAGCGGGTGCGCGTCTTCAAAACCGGACCGGATTTCCTGGACCCCATGATCCTCGCACGGGCGGCCGGGACCCCGGTCGAGTCTCTCGACCTCTGGATGGTCGGCGAGACCGACTCGAGGCGCAAGCTCTACGCGGCCGCCGACGCGGCGGATCTCATCCTGATCGAGGGGGCAATGGGACTCTTCGACGGCACCCCGTCCGGGGCCGACCTCGCGCAGACCTTCGGTGTGCCGGTGGCGGTGTTGATTGATGCCGGCGGCATGGGCCAGACCTTCGGCGCACTCGCGCTCGGACTGGCCCGTTATCGGCCGAACCTCCTGTTCGCAGGCGTCATCGCCAACCGGGTCGCCAGTGCGTGCCATACCGAGATGCTCTATTTTCCGTCTGCTCCGGAGGCCGCCGCGGACCTGTTTCTGCCCTGAGCCCGTCGGTATTTCGCCCGCGCACTCGATCGGACCGGCACACGCCTATCGATGCTCTCTGGACGCATCGACAGAGTCCGCGCAGAGACGATTGATGTCCGCGAGACAGGCGACGCACAGACAGTCTCGATAACGCTCGCCGAGGTAGTCAAGTGCCTCCGTCGTAAGGACGACACTCAGGCAGCCGCATCGCTCCGCCCGGTTGGCCTTGCATTCAAACTCTGCGCCGCAGCGCGGGCAGGTCTTCGATTCGTGCTTTCCCATACCGTTTCCTCCGGATGTCGGTACTCTCCTCAATCGGATAGACGATAACCCACCAGAGCTTACGTGACATGCAGCAATTGCGGCCCCGCAGTCACTTGCGATAGCCTCGCGCGTCCGTCGGCCCGTCGCTGGACGGCCATCCCACTGTCCCCGTGATCGAGGTCCGGCATGCTCCTCGAAGAGACCGACCGTTACGTCCTGCACCGGCAGGGGCGCTATCTTGTCGTCGCCTTCGCGCGTCCGCATCGGGTGCTCGGTACCTGTCGGGTCAACGGCGGGATGTCCGAGACGCTGACCCATTTGGCGAACCATCAAAGTTGCGAGGGTGTGGCCCATCTGGCGCGCTACGAGACCGTCCTGGGTCTCGGCGCACGGGACTATCACGCACGCACCTGCGCCGAGGCAGGGCTTCCGCCCGAGACGACGGCCCTCATGGGGACCGCCGCCAACATGCAATGTGCGGTCGTTGCGCACGCGGACGCGGAGGATCTTCGCGTGACGGTCGTCGCCACCGCCGGGGTGACCGGCAACGCCGTCCGCGCCGGTGATCCGGCCGCTTGGCACGAGGAGGCCGACGGCAGTCGTCCTGCCCGTCGCGGGCGTGCCGGGGGATCGGCGGCGCGGACCGGATCCGAAGGCCCGATTGCCGGCGATCGACCGTCCGATGACTCCGGCTCGGGAACCATCGTCACCCTGGTCATGATCAATCAGCCCTGCACGCCTGCGTGCCTGGTTCGAGCCGCGACGATGGTTACGGAGGCGAAGAGCACGGCTTTGCTGGATCTGCGCATGCCGAGTCTGCAATCGTCGGGTCTTGCGACCGGCACCGGGACCGATCAGCTCGCCGTCGCCGCCCCGCTGGCGCGCGAGGCCGAGTGGGAGCGGCACTGGGCGGGCGGTCACAACACGCTGGGCGAGCTGCTCGGGCGGGCGACCCATGACGCCGTCACCCGCTGTCTGCTGCTGCAGAACGGCATCGTTCCCGAGCTCAGACGCACCATCTGTGCAGCCTTGGGTCGCTTCGGTTGCGACGAGGCGGCGCTGCGGGTCTGCGCGGAGTCCGAGCTGGAGGCTCCGGAGGCGGCCGTATTTGCCGCGAATCTACAGGCCATCATCCATGATCCGCACAGCGCCGCAGCCGCCTATGGTCTGGCCGAGATCCTGGATCTGGTGCGCACCGGGGTGCTGCATGCCGGGGTCGCGCGCGAGGCGATCCTGAACCAGGCGGCGCTGCTAGCGGCGGCCGTCGCGGTCAATCCCGAGCGGTTTGTCGCGCTGCGTGTGGAGCTGGCGCCGCATCAAGGGTTGCCGGACGGCCGCTTGGCTGCGCTCGCCGTCCTGCGGGGGTTCGCGTACAAATGGGACTGACCGAGCATCTGGCACTCATTCTTGCCGCCTGTCTTCTCGATGCCTTGATCGGTGATCCGGTCTATCGTTTTCATCCGATTCGGATCATCGGGGCCTGGAGTCTCGGCTGGGAAAGGCTCTTGTTTGCCGTCGGGCTGAAAGGGCGTGTCGGCGGCGTTCTGCATTGGCTGCTGGTGGTCGGGGGTGCGCTCGCGGCCTGGTGGGGCGTTCGATCGGGTCTCGGCGCGCTGCATCCTTGGGCGGCCTTCGCCTGGGATGTCTTCATCGCCTACAGCCTGATCTGCACCCGTGATCTCCTGGATCACGGACGCCGCGTGCTCGAAACGCTCGACGATCTCCCGCAGGCTCGCGCCCGACTGCGGATGTTGGTCGGTCGCGATACCGAGCAGTTGGAGCGCGACGGCATCGTGCGTGCGACCATCGAGAGCCTCTCGGAGAACCTGACCGACGGGGTGCTGACGCCCCTGTGGGCCTTCTGTCTGTTCGGGCTCCCGGGTCTGATCCTGGTGAAGGCGGTGTCGAGCCTGGATTCGATGGTCGGCTACAAGAACGAACGTTACGGGCATTTCGGCTGGGCTGCGGCGCGCTCCGACGATCTTGTCCATTGGCTCCCGGCGCGGCTCTCGGTCCCCTTGATCGCGGCTGCGGCGGCACTGCTCAAGCTGCACCCGCGGCTGGTCTCGCGCGCCGCGCGCGACTATCACGCGATGCTCCCCAGCCCGAAC
>NZ_DATITZ010000250.1:0-20252 GCF_035467215.1 Thiocapsa sp.
ACCGCCATCCTCGACCGGCTGCTGCACCACAGCCACGTCGTCACCATCCGTGGGGAGAGCTACCGATTACGCGAGAAGCGCCGTGCCGGCCTGCTCGGGAGCGCGGCGAGCGGCGCGCGCCGGGGCGGCGGGGGCGAGCCCCGGCGAACTGAGGGGAAACGCAGATCCATGTAACCACGGGGGGTCAATTCTTGGTGTCGCCAGGGGGTCAATTCCTGGTGTCGCTTGACAGGCCCTCTTACATTTGATCGGGGTAACCCGTCTAGGACTCCCCGGGTCATGCCGGCGCGTTTGCACCCGGTCGGGGGATAAAGCGTTCAGGTTCAATTTCTGCCGACACCGGCGACACGCATGCCCGGTCGAAACTCCAGCGCATCGAGGATCTCGATCCGCTGATCTTAGACTTCCCGTCCCGGCCTCTCGAAGATGCGATTCCAACCGTCGAGTCGGCATCCCGGGAATAGGCGGTGTTCTCGGGATCGACCGCCTGGGCCTCAGCGGAAGATCCACGCGGGACCCGCGAGGAAGAGTAGAAGCACGAGCTAGGGCAATGGCGTGGCTCGTCATGGATTCAAGATCGGTTCGAGGACCCGGGGTGGGGCCGCGCGGATTCCGAGTTCTCCGGGCATCGCTACCTCCACATGATGGCTGCGCCAAATTGCTCGCGCACGTTGCGGAGGAAGGCAAGGCCACGGACCGGAGGACGACAGCGAAAATAAAACTGCCTCGAGCAGTCAAGGCCCCTTTTCTCTCTGCGATCAGATAATTATCGCCTTCATCCGGAAGATTGGGCCGCCAGCAAAAGAAAAGGGGATCATCCGAACGGGCACTCGACACGCAGGCCGGGGATCTGTTTGAAGTCGTCCCGATTGCTGGTCAGTACCGCAAACCCATGGGCAATGCCCGTCGCGGCGATCTGCAGATCATGAACGCGGCCCTTCATCTGGCCGCGCGGTCGCAGGAAATGGGCATACAGTTCCGCGTAGACCCTCGCGACCGCCTCCGTGAAGTCCAGCACAGGCATGCTCCCGATCAGTCCCTCGACGAAGGCCGCGCGTTGCACACGCTGGGTCGGAGTGGCTGCCAAATGGACCCCGGCCAAGAGTTCCGAGACGGTGATGGCGGCGATGTACCCTTCGCCGTAGTGCGCAAAATCCGCCAGGTGCTCCAGCGCGAAGCGCCCGTTCTGCGCATCGATGAAAACATGGGTATCGATCACGAGTCCCATGGCGTGCCCGGAAGATCTCCCGCCCGGCGGATGAGTGCCAGATCGTCAGCCATGGCTCGGTCGTCCGCATCCAGCTTGGGCAGGGATGCCAGCAACTCGCCGAGTCGGGAAATGGGGTAGCCGGCCTTCGCCGGCGGACTCAGCTCGGCGACCGTCTGACTGCCCTTGGTGATGGCCAGCTTTCGGCCCGTCAGCCGCACCCGGTCGATCACGACCGAGAGATTACGCACCAGCTCTGTCGTCGTGACATTTTCCTTGAGGTCGAATCGCATATTGCCGCCGGGGCCGGATCAGGCCGTTAGGGTTCGTGGAAAATATGCATTATGCGAAGAGTATGTATTCTAAGCAAGGCTACTCGCTGAAGATCGCCGCCCGTTCGGCGGCCTATTTCAGCGTCCGCGCATTGAGGCTCCAGGAGTGCCTCGCCAGGTGTGAGCAGCATTGCCGGCGACCGGCCCAGGCTTGCCCAACCACCGGACCGGCCAGATGCTGTTACCCGACACCCGAGACTCGGAGACAGCATTCCATGCGCGAAACCATCCGACTGACGACTCGCCGCGACCAGGAACTGGTCGACATCACCGCCGAAGTGTATGCCGTGGTGGCGCGCAGCGGGATCCACAACGGCATCGTCCACGTCTACGCCCAGGGCGCCACGGCCGCGATCATGATCCAGGAGAACTGGGATGAGAGCGTTCAGGAGGACGTCATCGACTTCCTTTCGAAGCAGATTCCGAAAGGTGTCTGGCGCCACGACGCCCAAGACGGCAACGGCGATGCTCACCTCAAGGCAGGCCTGGTCGGACCCTCCGAGACAGTCCCCTTGATCGACGGCGAGCTCGGCTTGTCGCGTTGGCAGAATCTCTTCTTCTGCGAGTTCGACGGTCCACGTGCGGATCGGCGCATCGTGGTGACCGTGCTGGCCGATACGTGAGGCGATGCCCCACCACCGGCTCGCACGACGCAATGATCGGGAGGCTGCGATGAGGCGTTGCTTGGTGGCGTCGGTCGCGGTTCCCTGCGGCGCGATCGCCGCCGTACCGCCGACCCGCCGGTCGCACGGATGCATCGCACCGCGCGTGCCCTCTACTCCGGCTGCGCCGCGGCCATCCGCTCTACCAGAACGAGTGCCTCGGCCCGTTTAGAGGCGCGGGGTCTTGCTATCCTGCATTTTTTGGCCGAACTAACTCCATGGCCAGACCACTCCGAATCGAGCAGGCGGGCGTACCACATCAACTCAGGAACAGGAGGCTTGTGGCCATCCTCGCGTCATGTCTCGCCTCTGTCGACTAAGGACATCGATCGCGAGGTCGGCGTAGGGATACCGCGACCAACTGGACATGAAGGCTTGCTTCTCTATCCGCCTACCAGCGCCGGCGCAGAGTTCGGCGAGCTGCGCTGCGGTTGTCCCTCCGGGTCCGCCATGTGAGCCCGAGCAGGCTTGCCGATAGGACGAGGAAATAGCTTCCATCAACTCGACCGGTTCGCCGCAGCGAGCCGGTCCAGGCGCAGTCGCTGGCGGTCGTCGAACAGACGGCGCGAACCGATCCAGACGGCGGCCATCGAGCCGAGCCCGGTGCCGGCGGCGATGAGGAACATGATGAGGAGCTGGTATTTGGCGGCTTCCATCGGCGGGCTGCCGGCGAGGATCTGGCCGGTCATCATGCCGGGGAGGCTGACCAGGCCGGCGGTGGCCATGGCGTTGATGATGGGGATGAGGCCGGAGCGTAGGGCATCGCGACGCACCTCCTCGATCGCGTCGTCCCAGGTGCCGCCGGCGAGCAGGCGTGCCTCGATGCGTCCGCGTGCATCCCAGGCCTGGCGGGTCAGGCTGTCGAGCGCGATGGCGATCCCGCTCATGGTGTTGCCGAGCATCATGCCGAGCAGCGGGATCAGATACTGCGGCTGATACCAGGGTTCGACCCCGATGATGACCGTCAGGGCGAGTAGGGTGACGGTGAAGGCGGACAGGAACATCGAGAGCGCGCCGATCCCGTAACCCCAGATGCCCCGGTACCGTCGCTTCTGTCGCTGCATCACTTCGTATCCGGCGACCGAGAGCATCACCAGGGCCATCAGTCCGATCAACGGCAGACTGGTCTGGGCGAAGAGCACCTTCAGCACCAGCCCGACAAGCATGAGCTGGACCGTGCTGCGTGCGGCCGAGATCAGGACGCGCCGCTCGATCCCGAGGCGCAGTCGCCAAGACATGCCGGCGAGCAAAAGGACCAGGATGGAGGCCAGTCCCAGATCGAAAGGGCTGAGATGGATGAGGGTCACGCTTCGGGCTCCAGACGCTCGTTGCGGATGACCAGCGAGCGCCCGCCAATCCGGCGGCGTTGCTCCGGATCGTGACTCACCCAGAGGACCGCCGCGCCCTGCGTCTTGCGATAGGTCTCCACGACCGCCTCCACGCGTGCGCCGTTGCTCGGATCCAGGTTGGCGGTGGCCTCGTCGAGCAGCAGCGCCTCGGGTGTCTGTGCGAGCAGGCGCACCAGCGCCAGACGTTGACGCTCGCCGGTGGAGAGTCGAGTCACCGACCAGCCGAGGACGTCGCGTGCGAAGCCGAGGCGGTCCAGCCAGTCCGTGATGGTTGAGGGGTCCGGCAGGGCAGGGTGATTCGAGACGCGAACGGGTGCGCGGCGAAAGGGTTTGGACAGACGCAGGATTGCCGGAGGAAGCGGCGACGTAGGCTGATCTGCATGCGCGGTTCGGATGCCCGGCAGATGCTCGCCGACGCTCTCCGCCCACCAGAAGGCCTCCGCAGGGAGAAGACCGACCCGCCGACGCCAGTGCGCGGGAGCGATGCGCGAGCGCGGCTCCTCGCCGAGCCAGACCTCGCCTTCGTGCGGATCCAGGTCGGCGACGGCGCGCAGCAGGAGGCTCTTGCCCGAGCCGGACGGGCCCGATACGAAGACCAGCTCGCCCGCAGCGACCGCGAGATCGAGCGGCCCGAGTGCGCGCGATCGGATCCCGTCGAGTCTGAGTCCGGACATCGGAGCCTCGGTCTCAGCGCCGGCGAAACATCAGGTCGCGAACCCGATGGCCGAGACGCTCGCCGCGTTGCTCGAAGCGGGTGAGCGGACGTGTCTCAGGGCGGGGCGAGAAGCTGCCGGCTCCGGCGAGATTCTCGAAGCTCTCCGAAGACGCCTCCAGGGTCTCCAGCATCTGCTCGGCATAAGGCTCCCAATCTGTCGCCGCGTGAAAGACGCCGCCCGAGCGGAGCGCGCGCGCGAGCAGCCCGATCAGCTCGGGCGTCAGGATGCGACGCTTGTGATGACGGCGTTTCGGCCAGGGATCGGGGAAGAAAAGCTGAACGCGGTCCAAGCTGCCGGGCATGATGCCTCGGGCGAGCACCTCGACCGCGTCGTGCCGCATCAGTCTCAGATTGGTCAGCCCGCGCCGCTCGATCTCGAGCAGCAGGTGCCCGACACCCGGGCGATGCACCTCGATCCCCAGCCAATTGCGCTGCGGATCCTGCTCGGCCATCTCGGCGAGCGAATCGCCGTTGCCGAACCCGATCTCGAGGACGACGGGGTGCGCGTTGCCGAAGAGCCCCGCGAGGTCGATTGGCGTGTCTGGCGTCCAATCCACGCCGTAGAGCGGCCGGAGGTCCCTAAAGGCCCGCTCCTGGGCGGAGGTCAAACGACCCTCGCGCAGCACGAAGCTCCGGACGGGTCGCAGGAATTTTGGCGTAGTCTCGGCCGTCATGAGGTCCTTGCAACTGGCCTCTCGGCCGTACATCACGCTACCGCTTTCGCGGTCGGAGCGCTCCGAGGCGATTTCCGTGTAGAGGCATCCCGAATTCGCATGCCCAGAAGATTCGTCGGGCGAATAAATTCGCCCCTACGCGCAGGCGGATCCTTTCCCGGAAATCACCATTGGATTCAATCATTCTGAACCGCGTCCGGCACGAACCTCGCCCGTAGCCTCGGACGCCCGCGCCACACCGACCATCGCATTCCGCTCGAGACGCGGTTCAGGGTTGGAAGAACAGCCCATCCATCGGCGAGGACGCCGAGGCAAACCGCTTCGGCGCCATGCGCCCGGCAAGGTACGCCTCGCGCCCGGCCTCGATCCCCTTGCGCATGGCGCTGGCCATCAGGATGGGGTCGCGGGCCGCGGCGATCGCGGTGTTCATCAGTACCCCGTCGCAGCCGAGCTCCATCGCCACGGCAGCATCCGATGCCGTGCCGACACCCGCGTCGACCAGGATCGGGACATGGGCGTTCTCGACGATGGTGCGGATGTTGAGCGGGTTGCGGATGCCGAGCCCCGAGCCGATCGGGGCGGCCAACGGCATGACGGCGATGCAGCCGATCTCTTCGAGCTGTCGGGCGACGATCGGGTCGTCGTTGGTGTAGACCATGACCTGGAAGCCGTCCTTGACCAGCTCCTCGGCCGCCTTGAGCGTGGCGATCACGTCCGGGAAGAGTGTCTTCTCGTCGCCCAGGACCTCGAGCTTGACCAGGGTGTGACCGTCCAACAGCTCGCGCGCCAGTCGGCAGGTGCGCACGGCGGTCTCGACATCGTAGCAGCCTGCGGTATTGGGCAGGATGGTGTAGCGCTCGGCCGGCAGGATATCGAGGATATTGGGCTCACCCGGGGTTTGGCCGAGGTTGGTGCGCCGCACCGCGACCGTGACGATCTCGGCGCCGCTCGCCTCGATGGCCCGGGCGGTCTCGGCCATGTCCTTGTATTTGCCGGTGCCGACGAGGAGTCGGGAGCTGTACTCGCGTCCGGCGAGGGTGAATCGATCGGTTGCGGCGGTCTCGGTGGTCATGGGTGTGGTGGCCAAAACGAAAGAAAGATTCAGGATAAAGGATTCGGGGCAGGACGCCCAAGCCGGGTCATCCGCCGCCGACGGCGTGGATGATCTCGACCTGATCTTGCGGCGCGAGCCGGTGCTCGGAGAAGCGGCTGCGCGGGACCAACTCGGCATTGACCTCGACGGCCAGGCGACGGCTGCCGAGCTCGAGCTGCTCGATCAGCTCGGCCATGGTGAGTGCGTCCGCAACCTCGGTGGCGGCGCCGTTCAAGATGATCTGCATTCGGACGAGGCCCTCAACGGACGTGGTTGGCGTCTTGGCCCAGCATCTCGGGGGTCACGAGTGTGACGCCGCCCTCGCTCACGTAGAAGCCTGCTTTGCGATCGGCTTCCTGATCGAGGCCGATCACGGTTCCCTCGTCGATCTGGCAATAGCGATCGATCACCGCATTGCGGATCGTGCAGTTTCGGCCGATCACGACATCGGGAAGGACGACCGAATCCTTGACATAGGCATAGGAATTCACGCGGACGTTCGAAAACAGCAACGAGTGACGAACCGTGGCGCCCGAAATGATGCAGCCGCCCGAGACCATGGAGTCTACCGCCATACCGCGTCGATCCTCGTCGTCGAATACGAACTTCGCCGGCGGCAATTGCTCTTGGTAGGTCCAAATCGGCCAGCTTTTATCGTAGAGGCTCAAGGGCGGCGTGACGCCGATCAGCTCGAGGTTGGCCTCCCAAAAGGCGTCGATTGTACCGACGTCACGCCAATAGGCCTGCTCGCCGCTGCGCGGGTCACGGAAGGTATGGGCCATGACGCGATAGTGTTTGATGACGGAAGGAATGATGTCCTTCCCGAAGTCATGCGAGGAGCGCGGCGTGTCGGCATCCTTGATCAACTGCTCGAACAGGAAACCGCGATTGAATACATAGATGCCCATCGAGACAAGGCTCTTGCCGGGCGATCCGGGGATGGCCTCCGGCTCCTTCGGCTTTTCGGCGAATCGCAGCACGCGCCCCTCGTTGTCGACCGACATGACTCCGAATTCGCTGGCGCGCTCGGTCTCCATCTCGAGACATCCGACCGTCATATCGGCACCGGACTCGACGTGGTAGGCGATCATCGCGCCGTAATCCATCTTGTAGATATGGTCGCCGGCGAGCACCAGGATGTAATCCGGATTGTGATCGCGGATGATGTCGAGGTTTTGGAATACGGCGTCGGCTGTTCCCGCATACCAAGCAGTCTCCGCGACACGCTGCTGGGCAGGCCACAATTCCACGAACTCGCCGAATTCGCCGCGCAGGAATCCCCAGCCCTTCTGGATATGAAGGATCAGTGAATGCGCCTTGTATTGCGTCAAGACGCCGATACGGCGGATCCCTGAATTAATGCAGTTCGAAAGCGGAAAATCCACGATCCGGAATTTCCCGCCGAAGGGCACGGCCGGTTTGGATCTCCAGGCCGTCAAGTGCATCAGGCGCGAGCCCCGTCCTCCGGCCAGGATCAGCGCCAGGGTATTGCGGGTCAGGCGGCTGACGAACCGGGGATTCGTTTGGGGCATAAGTCCTCCTGTTGTCGTCTAGGCGAGGGCATAAGAGTAGTCCCCCTTATGTTAACATCAAGACGGTCCGAAGCGTCGGCGCACTGCCCTGTGGTCGCGTTCTTCCCGCGCCGTACCACGGGCCGTCGATCCCGACGAGACCCCGAACCTGTCGCGCCCGTCTGCCGCCAGCCCGCAGACTCGGGGCGCGGCCCCGCGATATCGAACGGTTTCCGTGGCAGCGCCGACGATAGGCGACATCGAGAGCCGACAGCGAAGGAAATACTTCAGAATGGCAACCGCGACACAGCAAGCCCCCAAGGTTCCGGAACCCTTGCAGCGCATTATCGAGGCGCGTCACCACGACCCGTTCGAGGTTCTCGGCCGGCATCTCGAGGGCGACCGGGCAATGATCCGTGTGTTTCTGCCGGACGCAGAGTCGGCCACCTTGGTCGAGGCCTCCGAGCCCTTCGCTCGGATCGAGGGAACGGATTTTTTCCTTTGGGAGGGCTCGGCATCTAAGGTTCCCGAGCGTTACCGAATCGACTGGATCGATGCCGCCGGTGAACATCACGTCCATCACGATCCCTACTGCTTTCCACCCCAGCTCGCCGATTTTGACCTCCACCTCTTCGGTGAGGGCCGACACTGGCACGCCTACCGGTTTTTGGGCTCGCACCTGACCGATGTCGACGGAGTGTCGGGCGTGCAGTTCGCGGTCTGGGCACCGAGTGCCGAGCGCGTGAGCGTTGTCGGCGATTTCAACCAGTGGGACGGGCGCGCCCACCCGATGCGCGTGCGCGGCGGCACCGGTGTTTGGGAGCTTTTCATTCCCGGAATCGGACAAGGCGGCTTCTACAAATACGAAATCCGCGATCGCGCGACCAACATCCACGTCAAGATCGACCCTTACGCACAGGCCTTCCAGGAGCGTCCGCAAACGGCCGGGTTCATCTGTCCGGAGAGCCGATTCCGTTGGGCCGACCAGGCCTGGCTGGCGGCCCGCGCCGAATCGGATTGGCAGCATTCCCCCTTCTCGGTTTACGAGGTCCATCTTGGATCCTGGCAGCGCGGTGCGGACGGCGAGTTTCTCAATTACCGGGTCCTCGCCAAGCAGCTCGCGGATTATGTGAGCGAGCTGGGCTTTACCCATATCGAGCTCCTGCCGATCACTGAGCACCCCTTGGACGCCTCTTGGGGCTATCAATGTACCGGTTATTTCGCGCCGAGCGCCCGCTTCGGCTCGCCGGACGACTTCCGCTTCTTCGTCGATTACCTGCATCGCCGCGGTATCGGCGTGCTGTTGGATTGGGTGCCCGCCCATTTCCCGAAGGATGCCTATGCACTGGCGCGATTCGACGGCACTGCCCTTTACGAGCATGCGGATCCGCGCATGGGCGAGCACAAGGATTGGGGAACCCTGATCTTTAATTTCGGCCGCAACGAGGTGAAGAACTTCCTTCTGTCGAGTGCCCTCTATTGGCTCGACGAGTTCCATCTCGACGGGTTGCGCGTGGATGCAGTCGCTTCCATGCTGTATCTGGACTATTCGCGCAATGCCGGTGAATGGATCCCGAACAAATACGGCGGCAACGAGAATCTCGAAGCGGTGGATTTCATCCGCCAACTCAATACCGTCACCCACGAGCAGCATCCGGGCACCCTGATGATCGCCGAGGAATCGACCGCGTGGCCGGCGGTTTCGCGCCCGACCTATCTCGGCGGTCTCGGCTTCAGCATGAAATGGAATATGGGCTGGATGCACGACACCCTATCCTATATGCAGAAGGATCCCATCTATCGCCATTATCATCACGATCTGCTGACGTTCGGCCTTCTCTACGCCTTCACGGAGAATTTCGTGCTTCCCTTCTCGCACGACGAGGTGGTGCACGGAAAGAAGTCGATGCTGGATAAGATGCCGGGCGATGCCTGGCAGAAGTTTGCGAGTCTGCGCCTGCTCTACACCGTCATGTTCAGCTATCCGGGCAAGAAGCTCTTGTTTCAGGGCTGCGAGTTCGCGCACGGCGCCGAATGGGACTTCGACGCGGCGATGGATTGGGATCTGCTCGAGCGACCGCAGCACGAGGGCATCAAGCAGATCGTGTCGGATCTCAACCGGCTCTATCGCGAGCAGCCCGCACTGCATGAGGTCGACTTCGACAGCTCCGGGTTCGAGTGGATCGATTGTCACGACAGCTCCCAATCCGTGCTCAGTTATCTGCGCAAGGACCTCTCCGGCAAGCAGATCGTCGCCGCCGCATTCAATTTCACTCCGGTGCCGCGCACCAACTATCGGATCGGCGTCCCCGAGCCCGGTTTCTATCGGGAGGCGCTGAACTCGGACGCCGCGCTCTACGGCGGCAGTAATGTCGGCAACCAGGGCGGTGTGGAGGCCGAGCCGGTGAGCTGGATGGGGCGGCCCTATTCCATTCCGATCGCCCTGCCTCCGCTCGCCGGGATTATCCTGGTGCACGAGCCGATCTCCGCGGATGCGGTCGCGAGCGAGACGGAATCCGTGATCGCCGATGCCGAGGCGTCGACTGTGACGGCCGAGGCGAGCTGACGGGTTCGCGGCGGTTGGAGATCTGGGTCGACGCCGACGCTTGTCCGAACGCCGTGAAGGAGATCCTTTTTCGTGCCTCGGAACGGCTCGGCGTCCCGATCACGTTGGTGGCGAACGCGCCGGTGAGTACGCCGCCTTCGCCTCTGGTGCGTTCGGTCCGGGTTTCCGCCGGGTTCGACGTTGCCGACAACGAGATCCTGAAGCGCCTCGCCCCCGGCGATCTGGTGATCACCGCGGATATCCCGCTCGCGGCGGAGGTTATCGAGGGGGGCGGCCAAGCCCTGAACCCTCGCGGCGAGCTCTACACCAAGGACACGATTCGCGAGCGCCTGACGATGCGCGACTTCATGGACACCCTTCGCGGCAGCGGCATCAACACCGGCGGGCCGCCCGCCTTCGGGCCGCGCGATCGGCAGGCGTTCGCGAACGCCTTGGACGGTCTTCTCGCGAAATCCAAGACGCGTCCGGCGTAATCGGCAGGGTTTGGGGTGAGCCGCGGTTTGGATGGTTTTTCAATGCGTTTGGAGGAATCCTCGGATGGCAGTACTCGTCCTCGGTTTGATCCTGTTTCTCGGTATTCACTCGGTGTCCATCATCAACAGCCAATGGCGCACCGATCTGGTCGCGCGATTCGGCGAGATCCCATGGAAGGCCATCTATGGACTCTTATCCCTGGTCGGGTTTTATTTGATCGTCTCGGGATACGGGGCCGCCCGCCTGTCGCCCGTCGTCATCTACGAGCCGCCGGTTTGGATGCGGCATATCAGCCTGTTGTTGATGCTGCCCGTCTTTCCGTTGCTGCTTGCCGCTTATCTGCCGGGTCGGATCCAATCCGCGACCAAGCATCCCATGTTGCTCGCGGTGAAGATCTGGGCGACGGCGCACCTGCTCGCCAACGGCACGGCCGCCGATATCCTGCTGTTCGGAGCCTTTCTCGCTTGGGCGGTTGCCGACCGGATCTCGCTCAAGCAACGCGCGACCCCGACCGTCTACGGGGCACCGCCCAGCCAGGTGAACGACGCCATCGCGATCATCGGCGGCATCGGGTTCTACCTGCTCTTCATGTTCTGGCTGCACAAGCTCCTGATGGGCGTGGCGCCGATCGGGTGAGCGCGTTTAAACCGCGCCCGGTGCGGTATGCGTCATTTGATGGATGGCTCGGCCGCGCCGGCTCCGACGACTGTCGGAGCCGGCGCGGTTTAAAGGATTCAAAATCTTAAATTCTAAACCGCGTCTCACTGGGATCGAGGATATCTCCGAAGCTAAACGAACAATGAAAACGACACATGTCGCTCTGGACGCGGTTTAGGGCTGCTCGTCCAGAAGAGAAAAGCTCACGAAGGTGGCGATCAGGATGAGGGTCGCGATACAGCCCGGGCTCGGGCAGAGCAGCATCAGGATAGCGGCACCGGTCCAGACGAACAGGCAAAGTGTGCGCCGCGCCCGGTGGGCCGGGGTGGCTTTGCGCCGCTGGAAGTGGGTGTAGTCGGCTCGACCGCTACAGAGCCAGTGGATGACGCGCTGTGGCCACCCGGCGATTTGCGAGATGAGCGGAGGCATCGTCGAGTGATCATCGCGAGGCGCTTCGGCGCCTCGCGAATCGGACCGATCAGAAATTGGTCACGACGACGTTGACGCCGTCTTCTTGACCCAGGTCGAAGGTGTTGTCGCCCAGCTTGGCGACCGTGCCGATCGTGTCGACAACAACGGCAGGATCGGCCCCCGCGTTGACGACGAGGCCATTGCCCGAGCCATCCTCGATCACGAGGGTCGCGGCATCCGGCCTGGTGACCGAGATGCCCTCGGCAGGCGAGACGATGCTCAGATCCGCGTTCAGGAAGCGCACCGACAGCGCCGAGGGATCGCGATTGGCCTCGACGAAGGCATCGGCCGCGTCGACCGCGCCGGTTTTGACCTTCTCGACCAGACCCATCGCAGCCGCTTTCGCCTTGCCCGCGATATCCCGTGCGTTCTCGCTGGTGGTGGCCTCTCTGACCGCAGCAACCGCTTTGTCGAGTTGTTCTTTCCAGTTCATCGTCGTTTCCTCTTGGTGAATGATCGAACGAAGCAGGGACTCGGAGCACGGCATCGGGCATGATTCAAGCTTGAGTGGTTTTCCGTCGGCGGGCGGTTCGATGCCCGGATCCGAGAGAAGGCCGCGGCGGGAGCCGAGGCGAAACGCTCGCACTCGAAAGTATAGGAGCCCCCTGATTCCTCTGCCGAGTGGACCGGGCAGACCGGGGTCGAACCCCGGACACCAGCGTCGGAGAAACCGAACATGCAACGCATTCGAGTTCAACGCGACCTTTTCGACATTGCGGAGGAGCAAAAAATTCTCTCCCGCGACAAGCCGCAGGTCGGTGCCGTGGTCACCTTCATCGGACTGATGCGCGACATCAACGAAGGCGCCGAGGTCGCCGCCATGACACTGGAGCACTATCCGGGGATGACCGAGAAGGCACTCGGCGCCATCGCCGAGGAGGCCGCGCAACGCTGGGATCTGGAGGACATCAGTATCCTCCATCGCGTGGGCGAGCTGCTGCCGCAGGATCCGATCGTGTTCGTGGGCGTCAGCAGTCGGCATCGGGGCGAGGCGTTTCGTGCTTGCGAGTTCCTGATCGACTACCTCAAGACCCGCGCGCCCTTCTGGAAGAAGGAGCAGACGGCGCAGGGCGAGCGTTGGGTCGATGCAAGCGGGACGGACGATGAAGCGGCCCGGCGCTGGGCGGAGTGATCGAGCGACTCGGGGCGAATGAATTCGCCCCGACAGGTCTTCCGAGTATGCGCAGTGGGGATGCTTCTTTCAGGGCGTCAGTCTGCCCGGGCCGATCCCATCCAAAAACATCGCAGACCGCGCCGGGCGCGGTTTAAGCCCCGAGCATCCCCTGATGCTCGATGAAGTCGAGGATCCTCTCCAGTCCCTGGCCGGTGCGCAGATTCGTGAAGACGAACGGCCGCTCCCCGCGCATGCGTTTGGAGTCGCGCTCCATGACCTCCAGCGAAGCCCCCACATAAGGTGCCAAGTCGATCTTGTTGATGACCAGGAGGTCCGAGCGGGTGATGCCGGGTCCGCCTTTGCGCGGGATCTTCTCGCCCTCGGCCACGTCGATGACATAGATCGTCAGGTCGGCCAGCTCGGGGCTGAAGGTGGCGGCGAGGTTGTCGCCGCCGCTTTCGATGAAGACCAGATCCAGGTCCGGGAAGCGGATCTGCAGATCCTCCACCGCGGCCAGGTTCATCGAGGCGTCCTCGCGGATGGCGGTGTGCGGGCAGCCGCCGGTCTCTACGCCGACGATGCGTTCGGCGGGCAAGGCTTCGGAGCGGATCAGGAACTCGGCGTCTTCGCGGGTGTAGATGTCGTTGGTGACCACCGCCAACTGATAGCGCTCTCGCAGCGCCTTGCAGAGCGCGTCCAGCAGGGCGGTCTTTCCGGAGCCGACGGGACCGCCGACCCCGACGCGCAGGGGTGTAGCATGGACCATGGTGTCTCCTTCAGGAACGAAACAAGCGGGTGTATTGGGTCTCGTGAGCGGAGCTTGCGATCGCCAGGGCCGGAGTCGCGGCGCCGATCTCCTCGTCCGCGACCTCGAGGGCCGCAGCGACGGCGTTTGGAATGAGGGTTGCCAGTCGCGCCAGTGTCTGTTGGCCACGCGTCTGACCCAAAGGCACGAGCTTGATTCCGGCCAGGACCAGATTTTCGAGCCAGCTCCAGGCATAGCCCGTCGCCGCATCGCGCGGTTCGATCCGCCAGGACGCCGCGGCGAAGGCGAAGCCCGCGGCCTGACTGCGCGCGAGCTGCGGTTTCCACCCGAGCGCATCCTCCAGACCCCAAGCGACCAGCAGATCGGCGAGCGCGCGTCCGCGATCGGATTCCTCGCGTCGCAGCTCGGCGGTCTCTCGGCCGGCCAGGAGGCTGTCGACCCAGCCGCCCATCCGTGCTCGATCGCGATCGAGTGCCGCCGCCTGCATCCGCACCAAGAGCGGGAGGTCCAGATACCGAAGGCTGCACCCGATCTGATCGGCCATCCAGCCTTCCAAGTCGTCGGCATCGCGGATCCAACCGGTCTCCACCGCCCATTCGATGCCCTGCGAGTAGGTGAAGCCACCCACTGGCAGCGAGGGGCTGACCAGGTGCATCAGGCGCAGCAGAGGCAGCGCCCCGTCAGTGATCATGGACATGGCCCGAATGATCCGCCCCCTGACCGCCGTACGCACCGGGCTCCGGCTCGAAGCCGGCATCCACGAGCCCGACCTCGAGCCCGAGACCGCGCACCATCTCGTCGAGGACCTGATCCTGTCGGTAGCTGAGGCGCCCGGGCTCGATCTGCAGGGGCACGTGCCGGTTGCCGAGGTGATAACAGGCGCGTGCGAGCAGCAGCGGGTCGGCGCTCTCTGCCCGCGAGAGGTGCTCCGGTGCAGCGATGATGCGTGCGACCAAACCGTCCTCGGCGATCAGTGCGTCCCCGTGATGCAGGATGGTGCCGCGGGGCAGAAAGAGTCCGGCCTCGCGGCCGTCGTCGAGCATGACGCGCAGCCGACAGCGAGTGCGCTGTTCCAGCGTGAGCGTGAGGGTCACGTCCGCCGGGATGTGCGCGACGGTCGTGCTGGTGAAGCGGATCAAGGGTTCGGATTGCGGCACGGCTTCGCCCCCGTTGTGGTCAAGACTGCGGGCCTCGCAGGCGGTTGTCGATCGGTCCGGACGCGTTGCGGATCAGGGGTCGACACGGATCACCTCGCCGTCGCTCGTCTGCAGGTCGAGCTCGGGCAACGGATCCTGCGATGGATGGACCCGGATGTCGCCCGAGTCGATCCGGACCTCGACCCGCTCCCATTCGTTCGCGACGATCCCCATCACGACCTTGGTGTCCTTCTCGGTGAACACCCCCTGATGGCTGACCCGATAGGTCAGCACCCGGTGGTCGCCGGTCAACTCAGGCTCGACCCTGCTCCAGGGCAGCCCGAATCCGCGCGCCTCCAAGCGCATCTCGGCCGTGCGGTGCGCGCCGCCCGGCCAAAAGAGAATCACATAAGCCTGATCGGCGACCAAGCGCAAGACCTTGGGGGGCGGATCGAAATCGCCCGGCCGGACCCATTGGATCTGCACGTTCTTCAGAGGCGTCGCCAAGAGGACGCCCCCGATCATCAGGGCTGCGACGAGCGCATAGACCGCAGCCGTGAGCTTCGGGCGCCGCAGCTCGGGCATCGGGGAGGGCGGTGCCGCCGCCTCGGCGGCCTCGCGCCGCGGGATGCGCAGGACGAAATAGTAGAGCCCCCAGGCAATCCCGTAGGCGATGACCCCGGACCAGATGACGTCCGAGAGGAAGTGGTCGCCCGCCGCCATCCGCCCGATCCCGAGCAGTGTGCCGAAGGCGAGTGAGCCCGCGAGCACGGTCCAGGCGAGCGACGGCCTGCGTCTGCGCCAGATGATGAAGAAGACGCCGAGCATGTAGCCGATCGAGCTGTGTCCGCACGGGAAGGATTTGCCGTCGCCGTGCTCGGAGATGGCGAGCGGGGGAATATAGTCGCGCGTCCCGCCGAGCTGCTCGATCTGGTGCGGTCGAGGCCGTCCCCAGTTGTCTTTGAAGACGCCGTTGACGATGAGTCCGGGCCCCAGGATCGTCGCTGCGATCAGCAGGATCGCGTAGCAGCGCAGCTGCCTGAACGACCGCCAGATCGTCCCGGCGCCGAGAACGAGCAGTCCGCCGAGCATGACGAAGCCGGTCAGGAGCGGCGAGGCGACATAGAGAAAGGACCAAAGCGGTGCTTGTGCCTCGTACCAGGGGTCGTCCGCCTCCGGATGATAAAAGAGCGCGGCGGCCTGGATGTCCAGGTCGGTCAGCCAAAAGGGCAGGGTTCCGACCAGGGCGATCAGGAGCAGGGCGATGCCTTGCGGGAGCCAATCCCGGTGCGGAGATGTGCTGTGCGACATGGGTCGTCTCGGTGGCGTTCAGTCCAGGTGCTTCAGCCAGAACACCATCGGTTTCGGCGTTTCCACGGCGTCGTCGAGATCGCGCCAAGAGAAGGTGGTGCGCAACTGCGGCTGTCTCACGAAGCCCTGTTTCGCCCAAAGACCGTCGAGCGGACGATAATCCCGCGGACGCCGCGGGTGATCGTCGGGTCGCTCCACGGCGCAGAAACAGGCGACATTGAATCGGCCGAGCGCACGGGCATGGGCCTCGCGCTCCTCGAAGAAGCGCCGCCCGAGCCCAAGCCCGCGGTACTCCGGCAGCAGGACCGATTCGCCGTAGTAGAAAACCCGCTCTGGCGCATAGTCGTGAGCCCTGAAAGGCTCGATAAGGTTCGGGGTCTCGGCCGCGAGCGGCAGCGCGCTCGATGCACCCACCACCCGATCGCCGTCGCGCACCAGAACCATGACCCCGTCGGGCGCGTCGGCGTAGGTCCGCAGATAGCGTTCTTCGTACTCCGCATCGCCCTCGTAGAGATAGGGGTAGTCGCGAAAGACGCGGATGCGAAGGCGCGCGAGCGCCGGCAGATCGGCGACGAGATCCGTTCCCGTAAGACACTCGATTTGCAGCTCGGACATTGAAAACCCTCGTTCGGCCGCTCTTCCAGTTAGGCCGGATTCCTCGACGTCGATCGCGCCGCCCGACTGCGGCGAGACCAATGAAGCGGCATCATAACCCGGTCGGATTTGATTTGATCCGCCGGTGTTGCCACACTCCGGCGGATTTCGAACCTTCGAAACGCCGATCAGCAACGCTCCACCCCGGGACCGCCTCAGCCATGACAGAGACTACCGAAGCGCCACGGCTGCGTTGGACCCGCGGCCGACCCGGCGAGACACTCGACGTCAACCGTCCGGTGGTCAAGGCGATCGGGCGCATGATCAAGGCGGGTGAGCGCGAGGAGATTCGCCGCCTGCTGCGAACCTGGCATCCGCGCGACATCGTCGAGCTGCTCGTGCAGCTTCCACTGAAGCGCGCGCGCAAACTCTTTTTGGTCTTGCCGGCCGGACCTGCCGCAAAGGTGGTTGCCGGGCTCAACAACGATTTTCGCGGCGCCCTGCTCGAAGACGCCACGATCGAGCGCCTCGCCGAGATCCTCGACGGCCGGGACGCCGAGGACGTGGTCCAGGTCCTGACCGAGCTTCCCGACGAGGTCCAGGAGCGGCTCATCCCGCACCTGCGCGAGGCCGATGCCATCCGCGAGCTCAAGGCGTATCAGGAGGATTCCGCCGGCAGCATCATGACCCGTAAGCTGGTCGCCGTGCCGCCGGACTGGAGTGTGGGGCAAGTCGTGGCCGAGGTGCGTCGTCGCGCCGATCTGATCAAGAAACTCTCGGCGGTCTATGTCGTGGATGCGGACCGCAAGCTCCTCGGCTATCTGAAGCTGCGCGATTTGCTGCTGCGCCCGAGCGACATCCCGGTGGAGCAGGTCATGCGCACCGATCTCGTCTCGGTCAGCTCGGATATGGATCAGGAAGAGGTCGTGCGGGTGACCACGGAGAACGACCTCATCACGGTGCCGGTCGTGGATGCCGAAGGTCGGCTGCTCGGGCGCATCACCGCCGACGAGCTGCAACGCGTGGTGCGCGACGAGGCGGAGGAAGACGTGCGTCTGCTCAGCGGCGTCTCGCCCGACGCACGGCCCGACGACCCGGTGCTCGGCATCGTGAAGAACCGCTTGCCTTGGCTGCTCGCGGGGCTGGTCGGTGCGCTCGTCTCGGGCAGCGTCATCAACGCCTACGAGACGCAGATCGCTGCCGCGGCCATCCTGGCGAGCTTCATCCCGATCGTGATGTCGATGGCCGGCAACGCGGGAATCCAGGCCGCGACGGTCGCCATTCAGGGCCTCGCGGCCGGCACCCTCTGGATCGGCGATCTGCCTTGGCGGCTCGTCAAAGAGATGCTCGCGGCGGTGCTGAACGGGTCGATCGCGGCCCTGATCCTCGCCGCGATCGTCTTTGTCGCGGGACCCCTGGTGGGTGTCGCGGACCCGCTGCGTCTGGCGCTGACCGCAGGTGTGGCCTTGACCCTCGTGACCCTGCTCGCCGTCACCATGGGCGCGGCGGTTCCGCTGATCCTCCATCACTTCAAGATCGATCCGGCGATGGCTACGGGCATCTTCATCACCACCGGCAACGATATCATTGCGGTCCTGGTATTCTTCCTGGTGGCGTCGCTGCTTTATCTCTGAACAGCGGCTGCGGCGATCGGCGTCCGGCTCGCGGCATGCAGCCGCATATCGCCGAATCGTCATTGCACTGTCCCTGAACCGTCATGCTTGATCCGATAATCGGGGATTTTTACCCGACGAGGATCTCCGACTCATGTCGTTTACGACCGTCTCACGACTTACCGCCGGCTGCGCCTTGGCGCTCGGTATCGGCGCTCCGGCTCTAGCGGGTCCCTACGCAGCTCAGACCACGATCGCCATCGCGCCGCTCGGCACCTACGCAACCGGCGTATTCGGCGAATCCGCGGCCGAGATCGTGGCCCACGATCCCGGGACGCAACGCCTGTTCGTGGTCAATGCGCAGAGCGAAAACGTCGATGTGCTCGACATCCGCTCCCCCTCGGCTCCGCAGGTCCTGTTCAGCGTGAGCCTCGGCGGGGTCGTCAACAGCGTGGCTGTCCACAAGGCGCTGATGGTCGCGGCGGTCGAAGCGGATCCCAAAACGGATCCGGGCAAGGCGGTCTTCTTCAACGCCGACGGGAAGATCCTCGAGTCCGTCAAGGTCGGTGCGCTGCCGGACATGGCGACCTTCACCCCGGACGGCAAGCGGGTGCTGGTGGCCAACGCGGGCGAGCCGAACGACGACCGCCTGGGTGTCGCTGCAGGAGAACAACGCCTTCGCCGTCCTCGACATCAAGTCCGGTGAATTTTCCACCGTCCACGGCCTCGGCTTCAAAGACCACCGCCTGGCGGGGAACGAGCCTTCAACTCGGACCACAAGGCGAACAACTTCGACAACCGCAGCGACAACAAGGGCCCCGAGCCCGAGGGCGTGACTCTGGCCAAGCTGTGGGGGCGCACCTATGCCTTCATCGGACTGGAGCGTATCGGCGGCGTCATGGTTTACGACGTCACCGATCCCTATGCGCCGAGCTTCGTTCAGTACCTCAACAACCGCGATTTCGGCGTCAAGCCCGGCACGCCTGAGGCGGGCGATCTGGGCGCCGAGGGTCTGACGGTGATCGAGGCGTCGAAGAGTCCGATCCGCGGGGTGCCCTTATTGGTCGTCGCCAACGAGGTGAGCGGCACGACCACCCTGTTCCGCATCGAGCGGATCCGGGGGTAAGACGTCGGGGCCTTTGCCTCGGCCTGAAGGACTGCGGTGATCGTCGCAGGCGACGCTCACCGCATGAATCCGCGCATCAGGGCTCCGCGCCCTGCTTGCGATCCTCGTCGCTCGGGATGGGTCGTGTCCGGATGGGTCGGTCGGAATCGTGCAGCTCCCGCATTCCGGCTGCGCCGGTGCGCCTGCGATCAGCAACACCACCAACGCCAGGAGCGGCACCGGCCACCACGCCAGGCGTTCGCGCGCCATCACCCGTCTGCGCGGGCTTCGATCCGGCGTTCGGATACGGCGTCAGCGCCGAGTGGCGCAAGGACGACAACCAGTGCAGGCCAGACATCGGCAGGCGTCAGCGCCGCCGACAAGTCGGCGCCGAGCATCGACCAAAGTTGGTTTGAGACTTATGGTTGGGTCCTCTCGGCTTGGTTGACGGAAGGCCGGCCGACGGCAAGATCGGCGCGGCGGGAAAAGAAGGCATACATGGTGGGCACCACGATCAGCGTCAGCAGGGTCGACGAGGCGAGCCCGCCGACCACGACGGTCGCGAGCGGGCGCTGGACCTCCGAGCCGACGCCGGTGGCGTAGAGCAACGGCGCCAGGCCGAGCACCGTGGTCAGCGCCGTCATCAGCACCGGGCGCAGCCGGGATCGGGCGCCGTCCAGGACGGCGGTGCGCAGATCCTGGCCGACGACCCGGTTCTGGTTGATGGCATTGACCATGACCACGCCGTTGAGCACGGCGATGCCGAACACGGCGATGAAACCGATGGAGCCCGGCACGGAGAGATAGATGCCGGAGACCCACAGCGCGAAGACGCCGCCGATCAGCGCGAGCGGCACGTTGAGCATGATCAGCAGCGCCTGGCCGACGGAGTGGAAGGCAAA